>NZ_RDTE01000002.1 GCF_004125265.1 Streptomyces lydicus | reverse complement strand
GGGGGCGTCGTCGAGGGCCAGGGCGCGCAGGGTCACCATGCGGCGGTCAGCTCCTTCGCGGTGGGCCGGGCGGCGGGGTCGGGGGCCAGGCACGCGGTGATGGCGTCCTCGAACTCGGGGAAGGGCCACGGCCGGACGTCGCGCAGCGCGGTGGTGGTGCCCCGGGCGATGGCGGCCAGTTTTTCCAGCCGGTCGAGGTCGTCGTCGTAGGCGACGGGGCGCTGGCCGGTCCAGCACCAGAACAGGGAGGCGCCCAGGCTCCAGATGTCGGCGGAGGGCTGTGCCTGGATGTGGGTGTCGGCCGGGGTGTCGAGGATCTGTGCGGCGAGCTCGGGGGCGGTGGTGTGGGTGAGCGCGCCCCGGTAGGGGACGCGGCGGCCGTCGCCGGGGCCGCAGGCGAGGGCGTAGTCGATAACGGCGGCGTGACCCTCGTGGGTGACCAGGGTGTTGGTCGGCTGGACGTCGGCGTGGGCCCACCCGGCGGCGTGCATGAGTGCGAGGTGCTCCGTGAAGGTGCGGGCGATGCCCGCGAGCCAGAGGCGAACCGAGGCGCGGTCTCCTTCCGGGCCGCGGGCGAGGGCGAGGGCCCGCCACAGGGGCACGCCGTCGATCCAGTTGACGGCAAGCCACCGGCCGCCGTCCCATGTCCCGGCGCTCACTCGGTAGTCGGGGCTGACGGCGCTGGCGGCGGTGAGGCGAAGGAGGTGGTCGTCCTCCTGGGCCATCTCGGCGGCCTTGTCCCGGGCGTTGTCGCCGTCGGGGTTGTTGGCCTTCAGCGCGACGGCACGCTTGGGGCCCTGGAGTTTCCAGGCCCGGGAGCCGCGCCGGTCGCTCAGGACGTGGATGGCGGTGGGCTCGCCGGTCTGGCCGGTGAGGAGGGCGACGGCTTCGCCGGGGGGAGCAGGTGTTGTGCCCATGTGCGGATCTCCGTCCACTCGGTGGGGATGTGCTCGAACACGTCGCGGCCGTCGTCGTCGGCCGCGACGAGCGCGGCGGCTAGGTCGGGGGTCGCGCTCAGGAAGCGTGGGTCGCGGCGACGGACGGCGGCCCTCACGGGGAGGAACGAGGCGGGAGCGGCCGGGATCCGGTCGCCGGCCGCGGTGACTTCCTCTTCTCCCGCGTAGAACTTGCCGAACATCACCCCGACCGGGCCGTAGAGGTTCTTCAGCACCCAGTGCGGCCAGGCGAGCAGGTCACGGTGCCGGGTGTGGGGCACGTCGCCCAGCAGGACGATGTTCTCGCACCGCAGAAGGCCGTGCGGCCGGTTCAGCAAGGGCCGCAGCCACTCCGCAGCCTGGGCGCCCGCGTGGAAGAGCTCCGCCTGGACGGCTTCGGCGTCGCCGTCGGCGCGGTAGACCGTCCAGGACGTCAGACCCCGCTGGAGGGAAGGGTCCAGGTAGGGGCAGTGGGCGGTCATCTGGCTCGTGTAGTCGGTGATGTCCACGGATGTCGGCCGAGTGGTGCTGGCCTCAACGAGGCGCAGCGCCCCGGCGGTGGGCCGGGGCGCTGCGCTGGTGCGGCCGGTGGTCACCGGCGGGCGGTCTCCGGCTGGTCGGGCGCGATGTCGTCGCCGAGGGCGGGGCTGCAGTCCCACTCGGCGACCACGGTGCCGGTCTCCCGGTAGCGGGCGATGGCGCCCTGGTCGACGTTGCCGTCGGCGTCGGTGAACCAGATCTCCGGCAGCGGCCCGTACGCGGCTTCGTAGGCGGCGACCCAGGCGATCGGGCCGTGGCCGTTGTTCGCGACGTGGCGGATGGGCTGGCCGGCGGTCTCCAGGCACAGGGCCTCGTAGCCGGGGGTGCCGAGCAGGTCGTGCCAGGCCGCGTCGACGGCCGGGGAGAACATCTCGGGTGCGGACTGGCCGGTGCGGAAGCGCTGGCCGGTGATGGTCAGGAACCGGCGCAGCTCGGTGGTTGCGGTGCTCACGGTGGTGCCCCTCTCGTGTCGAGTGGTGCGCCCCCGGCTCCGGTTGGGCCGGGGTGTGGTGCTGGTGCGCCGCGCGCCCGGAGGGGTCTGGTCCCGGCCGGGTGCGCGGCAGTTTCAGGGGGCCGTTACGGCCTGGGGTGCGACGCTCGCGAGGCGGTCGAGGCGCTCGTACAGAGCGCGTACGAGCCGGGCCCGGTTCTGGGCGCAGCGCACGGTGCCTTCCGGCGGGACGGACAGGCGGCGGTCGGCTTCCTCGAGGACGACGTCGGCGAGGGCGCGGGCGGCGTGGTCTTCGGGCAGCAGGTCCGCGGCGCGACGGACGTCGGCGGCGACGGCACGGGCGGCGCCGGTGAGCAGCAGGGCGATCTGCTGGAGGTCCGCAGGCGGCAGGCCGGGGTTGCCGGTCCACCCGAGCACGGCTTTGACCAGAGCCTTGTGGAGCTCCCGGTCGAGGGGGAGTTCCGCGTCGAGGCGTCCTTCGGGGTCGTGGAGGACCAGGTGTGTGCTGCTCATCGGGGCCTCGCCGGGTCGGTGGTCGCGGGCGGCACGGTCTTGTTCGTCGGACATCGACCGCATCCCGACGGTAGGGGCGGGCGGGATGCGGTAGGACTGACCGTGAGTACGGGTTTCGGTGCGCAGGGCGACCGGGGAGCAGGCCGGTATGGGCAGGCCCAGGCGAACATCAGCAGGTGTGGTGAGCGGGTTCGTGCTGCGCCTGGTCCGCGAGTCGATGCCACGCACGCAGGCCGCTCTGGCGGAGGTCCTGGGCGTGGACGTGGAGACACTGCAGGGCTGGGAGTCGGGACGGCGCCCGTTGGCGAACATGCGGGCCGGGGCGCTGCTGGAGCTACGCAGGCGGCTGCCGGCGCTTGGTGGGGACGTGGCGCTGGTGCCGTGGCTGGAAGCGGCGATGGACGCGGACCGGATCATCGCGGCCGGGCTGGACGGCGAGGTCGGCGGGCCGCACCCGCTCGCCGGGTGGGTGCACACCCGGAACACCGCGCACATGCTGGCCTGGGCGCTGAACGGGACCGTTCCGCCGGCGCTCGCCGGACGCTTACCCCGGCCCCGGCGCGGTCCGGTCGCCGTCGCGCCGCAGCTGGCGGCCGCGGACCGGGCGCTGTTCTTCGACCACCTGCGGGGCACGACCGAGGCGGCGGCCCAGCAGGGCGAGGGCGGGGTGCTGCTGCACCGCCAGGCGCTCTACCTCTCCTCGTACGACCGGGGGCCGGACGCGGCTGCGTGGACCGCGCACACCCTCCACTGGCGCCGTGACGTGCTGGCCCGGCGGGGCTGGTCGCCGCATTGGGCGGAGGCCCGCTCCACCGCCACCGCGCTCGCCCGCCTCGGAGACCCGCAGCCGCTGCTGGACTTCATCGACCGCGCCCTGGCCGACGACGACACCGCGGAAGCCGCGAACCTCAACTACTGGGCGCTGTGGCTGGGGGCGTTGCCGCTGCCGCAACCGGACGACGCGTTCATGCGGAACCGGGACCTGTCGGGCTGGGATCCGGTGACCCTGCTGCGCGGACTTGCCCGCGGCCTGCACCTCGCACCCGGCTACGTCGATCTGTACGCGCACTCGCTGTGGGCGCTGCTGACCGCGTTCCCGTGGCTGGCGCAGGCCGCCGGTCCGCTGTCCGGGCCGCTGCACGAGCAAGCCGGCCAACTTCTGGACGGGGCAGCGCTGTCGGCGAGATCGCGGCGCGAGCTGGCCCACGTCCATTACGTTTTCGATCACAACCGCTGACACCGGAGGACCGCATGGCCGACGACACCGCCAAGGGCACCGCGAGCTTCATCTCAGAGATGGGCGTGCTCAAGCGCGTCGCACGGACCGGCTGGTGGTTCACCGGCAACAAGGCCCCGGAGTCCGTGGCGGAGCACTCCTTCCGCGTCGGGGTGATCGGCTCGGTGCTCGCCATGATGGAGGGCGCCGACCCGGCCCGGGTCGCGCTGATGTGCCTGTTCCACGACAGCCAGGAGACGCGGGTCGGGGACATCCCGCACATCGGCCGGAGGTACATCAAGGCGGCCCCGAACGGTGAGGTGACCGCCGACCAGGTCGCCAACGCCCACCCGGCCGTCCGCACCGGGGTGCAGAGCGCGGTCGATGAGTACGAGGCCGGCGAAACCCCGGAGGCGGTCGTCGCCCGCGATGCCGACAAGCTCGAATGCCTGGTCCAGGCGGTGGAGTACCGGGAGCAGGGCTACAGCCTCACCCAGAACTGGATCGACACCAGCCTCGCCTCGCTCAAGACGCCGTCCGCGAAGGCCCTTGCGGACGCCGCGCTGAGCATGGACTCGCTCCAGTGGCAGAAGAACTTCCTGCCCTGACCGGTACCCGTCCCGGCGCGGTCCGTGACGCCGGGGCCGGGCCGTCGTTGGACAGCGCGACTCCATAGAGCCGGGCCCCTGGGGTGTCATGGCTGACCCCCCGGGGCCCGTGGTGTGTCCGGCGCCGGGTCAGCTGTCGCTGTCTGTCGGGTCGGTGAGCCAGTTGACGACGTCGGTGTCGGTCATCCAGACCGCCTGGGTCTCGTGGGTGCTGTCCTGCTGGACGACGTGGACGCGGCCCGGCTGCCTGCTCTGCTTCGGAGCGGGTTCGGTAAACGGGGCGAGGCGCTGCCAGGTGCCGGTCGTGACCCGGGCCAGGACAATCGTGGCGAACAACTCGCGGGACGCCTCTCCGAGGGGCATGGAGGAGGGCGTGCCGTCGAGGATGACGTGGACACGGGCCGCGCGTCCGGTCCACAGCGCTTCCTCGAGGGCGGTGACGGCCGGGGACGTGTGCGGGTCGTCCTTATCGCGGAACGTCTTCCAGTAGTGGGTGAGCTGGCGCAGGGTGTGGTGGGCGCTGTCCATCGAGACGATGAGCCGCGGCGCGTCGGCGAACTCGCTGTCGGTCAGGTTGTTGCGGCGCGCCAGTTCGTCGGCGAGGTGGACCAGGGCGTCGTGGATGCCGGCGATGTTGCCGCGGTGGGTCACGGTCGGCAGGGCCTTCGCCCACAGGTGGGAGATCCGCTTGGGGTCGAGGACCAGGGCGTGGGCGCCCTGGTGGAGGAACTGGGCGGTCAGGGAGCGCAGCACGGTGGTGCTGCCGCCGCCGCTGGCGGTGCAGACCAGGACGTGCGGGGATTCGGCGTCCAGGTCGACGGCGATGGCCTGCCCGCTGGTGCTGATGCCGATGAGCGCGGTCCCCTCGGGCAGCGCCTCTATCTGCTCGCGCAGGTCGGGGGCGGAGAAGCTCAGCATCTTCGGGAGGGCGGTCTTCTTCATGGTGCGGTGTTCCTGTTCTGTGTGATGCCTGGTGAGCCGGTTGCTCTCCAGGGCCGGGGTGATCGTGTCGGCGAAAGCGGACAGGTCCGGATCGACGGGCGGCGGGTTGGATTTCCGACCCGCCGCCCGTCGGGGGTCAGTCGAGGTCGGTGGTGCCGGTGGCGGCGCGGGGCCGGTTGCGGGCCCACTTCTTGAGGGCGCCGACGCGGTAGAGGAGTTCGGCGCCGCGCTTGTCGGCCGAGCCGGGGAAGGCCGGGTCGTTGGCGCGGGCGAAGCGCAGCGCGGCCAGGGTGATGCCGGGCAGGTGGTGTTCGGCGGCCTGGCGCAGTCCCACCGCCTGGTCGTCGTCGGCCGGGGCCGGGGCCGCCGGCGGCGCTGTGGTGTCGGCTTCGGGCTCGCCCGGGTCGGCGGCTGGAGCCGGAGTCGGGGTGGGGTTCCAGGTTTCGGCGAGCAGTTCCCCGCTCGCGGGCTGCTCGGGGGCAGGCGTGAGGTCGGGGGCGGTGGTGGACCAGGCGTCGGCGAGGGAGTCGGAGGGCGGCTTGTGCAGCTGCACTGGGCCGGTCTGGTCGGTGGCCGCGGCCTTCTTGCCGGTGGTGGCCCACTGGCGGGCTTCGGCCTCGGTGAAGAAGAGGACCTGCGTCTCCCGCGCGGAGCCGCCGCTGACGACTTGGGCGCGGCCGGGGTGCTTGGTGGACTTCGGCGCGGGGTGGACCTCGGGGGCGAGCATCCGCCAGGCGTTGACGCTGTAGCGGGCGAGGATGCGGGTGGAGAACTGCTCGCGGACCTCCGGGCCGCCGAGGGCGCGGGCGGTGGCGGACTGGGCGACCAGGAGGACGTGCATGCGCAGTTGGCGGCCCATGTAGAGGATCTCGTTGAGCGCGTCGACGGCCGGGGAGACCTTCGGGTCGCCGGACTCGCGGATCCGCTCCCAGTAGCGGGCCAGCTGCTTCATCGTCGCGTTGACCTCCTCGAGGAGGATCAGCAGCCGCGGGCCGATGGCCTTGGGGTCGGCGTCGATGCCCAGTTCGTCGGCGACGCGGGTGCGGCGCCGGCCTTCCATGCCGAGGGCGATGAGTTGGTCGTGGATGTCGGCGATGTCGCGGCAGTAGGTGACACCGTCGATGCCGTTGGCCCACGGGTGGGAGATCCGCTTGGTGTCGAGGACGAACACGAGCGAGCCGTGGTGGAGCATCTGGCAGGCGATGCACCGCAGGGTCACCGACTTGCCGCCCCCCGTGGAGGCGTTGACCAGGATGTGCGGGGACTCCGCGTCCAGGTCGACGGTGACGATCCGCCCTGCGGAGCCGATCCCGATGATGGGCGCGGACTCCTTGGCGGCGGCCACCATCTCGCGCACCTTGGGGTCCTTGAAGGCGGCCTTGGCCGGGGGCTTGCGGGTCTTCTTGACCGTCACGTACGTCTCGCGGCCCGCCAGGTGCCAGGAGAAGGTGACGCCCTCCAGGGCGAGCTTGGTGGCGATGATGTCGGCGACCAGGTCCTTGGAGAAGTCCAGTCGGCCCGGCACGTCCACGCGGATCACCGCGTCGTCCTCGGAGAAGTTGCGCGGGATGTGGAGGTAGCGGCGCGGGTCGGTCTGCTCCGGCAGCCTCAGTGGCAGCGCGAGGGCTTCATGCAGTGGGATCACCCACTCCCGCATCAGCTCCCGGCGCTTGCGGGTGAGCATCAGGTACGCGGCGGTCCCGACGGCCGCGGTCGACGCCGCGGCGATGCCGGTCTGCTCCAGCGCGGCGAGCGCAGGATCCGGGTCGGCCCATATCTCCTGGGCGGTGGCGACGGTGGCGTCCTGGTGAACCCACCCGGCCTGGTAGCCGCCCGCACCGGCGGCGGCCAGCGCGCTGATGCGGAAGGTCAGACGCTTCCACCCGGCGCGGTAGGAGGAACGGGAGACGCGGCCTTCGACCTTCGGCAGGACCCTGGTGCCCGATCGCCAGAACGTCGCGTCGGTCCGCTTCACCCCGTCCATCGGTCGGCCGGACAGGAACCGGCCGATGCCGAACGCGATGGATTCGGCGGTCTCTTCCACCTGCTTGTCGAACTTCGTCTGTGCCATCGGCCGTGCCCTTTCGGTGTGCGTCCCGGCACCTCACGCCTGGAAGCGGACACCGACCGTAAAAGCTCTGGCCTGTGGATAGATTTTGGCGAGCGCGCAGGTCAGGGCGTATCGCCCGAGTCCGGCGTCGGGCTTGGGTGACCTGGTGACGCCGCGTTCGCTGAAGGAGCGCACGTCCCCCACGTGACCGGTCAGGGCCTCGCAACCGTCACGCAGCGAGGCCCTGCCACCACCGGATCGGGTGCGCACCAAATGTCGGGGGCCTGCACTCACCTCTGGTGGCGTCGGCGCTGGCGTGCGGAGCGCCACGGCCGGCCTCCGGGGTACTGCCGTGAACGGCGGCGGACTGGCGGCTTCGGCGACGGGTACAGCGCCGCCCGCAGCCGGGACGCGTCCGCGAGCTGCTGGAGGTGCTCCAGACGCTCCGGCGACAGGTGCGGCAAATCCGGGGCAACCATCAGGGCCTCCGTGTTCAAGGGGTCGGTCCCCCACCCTCGCCCCTCCCGGCCGGCTCCAGGGCCGGGCCGCTGGTCGCATCCCGACAGGTGGCCCGGCGACTTCGCGGTCCGTTCCGCAGGGCGGGCCCGGCAGCGGGACCAGCGCCCCGGAGACGTACACGCCGATGCCCACGGACATCCGGTCCGTGGGCATCGGCGTGTACGGCGGTCAGCTCTCCAGCATGGTCTGAAGGTCGCTCAGCGACAGCTCGTTCGTGCCGCGATCCGCCGCAGGACTCTGCGTCCAGGCGACGATCGCCGGGTGCGCGTCCTCGTACGGGACGCCGACGGCCGTGGTTCCTCCGTCGTTTTTGACGATCTGGGTGAGGTAGGCGGCCAGGGCATGCGGGCCGCCGCCGCTGTAGCCGATGTTGTAACCCAGGCCATGGCGCTGCGGCAGGATCGACAGGAGGCCCTTGTCGGTCCGGGCCCAGAACAGGCCGCGGCCCGTGTGGAAGCGGTCGAAGATGTCGTCGGGGCGTAGTTCGAGCGGGGCGTACGTCTTGTAGCTCCACTGGTCTGTGCCGCCGGTGCCCACGTGCTTGAAGTGCTCGCCCACGACGGGCAGCCCGAACTCGGGGTCGTAGAAGGTCCGGCGGCACACGCAGCCCGATCCGGAGATGGCTGAGGGGCTGTCCTTGTCCTCCGTGACGCACGGGTGGAACAAGGCCGGGATCTTCGTCGGCTCCACGAGCGTGCAGTGCATCGCGTTCGGCTCGCAGCGCACCAGCCTGCTTAGCCACTCTTGAAAGTGAGGTGTCACGGTCTGGGACGCCGCGACGCCCAGCTCGGCGTTCAGCGACGTCGAGGCGATGCCGAGGCGAGCCTCGGTGTAGAGGACGAAGTTCAGGTATTCCTTCGTCGGGTCGGTGAGGTTCAGGTCGACTGGCTCGAAGGTCAACGTGGTGCTCCAATGCGGGCCGTGCTCGGTGGGCGGCGGGGTCAGGAGATGCGGTGGTCGGGGCGCAGGGGCAGGCCGCGGTGCAGGAACTGCTCGGTGTCGGCCGGCTCGAGTCCAAGGGCGCGGGAGACGGCTGTGCCTTCGTCGTCCCGGGCGAAGGCGAGCAGGATCTTGCGGCTGGCGGGATCGGCCATGGCCCGGTGGGCGGCTTCGGCGGTGTGGGCGACGCAGCCGGTGGTGCCGTCTTGGACGATGTCCCGGCGGGTGGTGTCGTCCCAGATGTTGAGCTGGAGGTGGGCGCCCTCGGTGGAGCAGTCCTGTTTGGAGTCCGCACCGAGCACGCACCGCCCGAGCATGGCGGCGTGGGCGTGGCGCTGGAGGTAGACGGCTTTGCCGAGGAGCCGGTCGACTTCCTTCTCCGTGTTCTCCCGTGCCTTCTCGGGGCTGACGAGCGAGGTCTTCGGGTTGTGTGGCTGCATCCGGATTTTCAGCGCCGAAAGGCTGCGGGCGAGGTCGTCGGCGACGCTGAGCAGGCCCACCAGGTTCACGTCGCCGCGCTGCCGGGGCGGGGGCAGTTCGTCGGGGTAGCTGTCGAGCGGTTCCAGCGGTTCGTGCAGGTCGGTCAAGGGTTCCTCCCGTGCCGGGTGCCAACTTCCCGATTCTCGATCCGCCCCGAGACGGGGACAGCGCGAAGGCGGAGATCAGCCATGCGCTGGCCGGTTGCCATCCCCTTCAGTGGTCGCGGCCCGCTCCCCTGCCCTGGTCCGGCCGGGGTGTGTGGTGCTGCCGTTGGTCGGCGGAACTGGCCGTGTCGGTCGGCTGCTCGGGGTGCGGCCGGTCGGCGACGGCGCGGCGGCGGGCATCGGCGTCGCGCTTGTAGGCGGCGAACCGGGCGAGATTCTCCGGCGAGCGCATCCACGTTGCCGGATCGGTCGTGCGGTCCTCCAACTGCTCCGGCATCGCGCCCTGCTGGTGGGCATGGACGGCGGCGGCCTGCTGCGCCGGGGTGAGGGCTGCGTCCCGGTCTGGGTGGTCGACGCCGTGCGGTGCGGTCGCGGTCGGGGCTCCGTCCCGCGCGGGAGCGGGTGCGGTGCGGGTGGCGCGGATCGCGTTCTGCACGGCGAGGCTGGCGACCTGGGCGCGCTCGTACCTGCTCGACTCCCGGGGCGGTCTGCCGTCGGTGCCGGCGATCCACCAGCGCTTGGGCCAGGCGAAGTCGGCGGTGTAGGTGAGCTGGTCCGGCTCCGGGGTCCGGCGGCCGGGCTGGGTAATGGTGAGCTGGCGGGAGTGACGGGTGAGGGCCGCGTCGGCGATGTAGTCGTCCAGGCCGGGCGCGAGAGCGCGGCCGCGCAGCGTCTCCAGCAGGTGCCGGCGCGCTTCGGCCAGGACATGGCGGCGGGCGAAGGTGCGGCGCACGGTGTAGACGACCGCGGCGACGTCGACGGCGGCGAGCGCGGTGTCCACTAGCGGGCCCACCCGGGCCCGGATCGCTGCACCGGCCGCCCGGCAGCGTTGAAGGAGTCCGTCGACCAGGTCCTGCCCGAAGCGCAGGATCGCGGACGCGCGCCACCACGCGCGCAGCTGGTGGAGCGGGCGCGGGGTCTTCTTCTCCGGGCGGGTGTTCTGCGCCGCCCACCACCCGAGGCCGTTATGGCCGCGCTCGCCGGGTAGCCGCCCGTGCTTGGCCGCGTACTTGTCGGTGATGCCTTCCAGCGCGTCCTCGATCCGCTGGCGGCGGGTAGAGGACCAGGCGATCAGCTCGGAGTCGACCCCGGCTATCTCCATCACCGGGCGCAGGCCCGGCGTCACCTCGCGGGGCACGGTCGCCAGCCCCAGTTCCTCGCACACCTCGGTCGTCATCGTGAGGGTGTAGAGCGTCCCGGCGGCCACGACGTGCTGGTAGAGGCGGCGGGTATCGAGCGCGCTCCAGGTTCCGTCGGGGCGCTGCGCCCGGTTGAGGAGCAGGCAGTGGTCATGGAGTAGCGGGAAGCCGTCCCGGTTGTCGAAGTGCCTGAAGGAAGCGACCACCAGGGCCGGGGCCTTTGCACGTTTCCGGCCGGACGCCCACCGGGTCTGCACGACCTCATCCTCCAGCCAGCCGAGGGTCACGGCGACGGCTCGCTCGTGCGCCCGCTCGATGATCCGGCGCGTCCTGTCGTCTCCAAGGGCCCACAACACGATCAGGGATGCCTGAGGCCGGAACACGAAGTCGATCGCGAGCAGCGGGTTCTTGATGTCCTCGATCGGCTTCCCGAGGACGGTGGCCAGCCGCGCCGTGGCCGGGTCGGCACCGTCCTCCAGGAGCTCGCGCTCGATGCGGTCGGCGTCCGGGTGCCGGCCCATCCCGAACAGCAGCTCCGCCTGCCGCTCCGTCACCGTCTGCCCGGCAGCGAGCCCGAGCGCGGGCAAGCCACGGCCCATCCACACCCCGGGCGGGAGCCCGGCTTCGCCCTGGGCATCCGTCAGAGGCTTGCGGGCCGGACGAACCCCGTCGCCCACGGCCACACCCCGCAGGTAGTACCGCCAGGCGTTCCCGGGCTGGACCTTCGCAACGCTCAACATACCCACAGGGGACACCGGCTCTGACCTGCAAAAAAGCGCAATCCCGTGGGGCGGGAGGGTTCATCGGAACTTCACGCCCGATCCCGCACGACGGGCGCCGGCAGCCACGTCGCGCCCGCCCTACGGGCACCGTCTTTCGCTCCCTGCGCCCCTACAGAGGGCCATGCAAATGCTGCGCGGCGACCAGCCACCCACGCCTCACACACCCCAACAACCGACAGCTGGCTTTGTTCACGAGTAGTGCCGCCAGTTGTTCATGGGATTGGGAGGCACCCAGATCCATGGTCGGGTGATGTTCACGAGTTTCGACGGCACTGGGGTACTTGCCAGGGCCACATCGGGGTGCTCCTGGCGAAAGGTCCTGGTCATGTCATACCGCGGATGTTTCGTAGGTGGAGCTGTACGCGGCGATCCGGCATGATCACCGCACAGGTATAAAAATGCGCGAGTTTGAGCGCAAGTACAACGTGTCGTGGAGGATGGTCAGGAAGGCCTGATGACTATCGGGGGGCGGACGACCGTCCGATGTGACCTGCAGCCCGGCGGCCACCATATGTAGCCCTTGAAGTTCTCTGTTCCGCCGGTGGTGGTGGCCGAGTCGCCGGCCGAGTAACGGGTGACGATCCTTAGCCTGCATCGCACGTCCGGCGCCGAGCTCGACGATGTCATCGCAGCTTTCTCTGTTGGAGTCACAGCATTCGCTGTTTGAGGTGTTGCCTCCACGCTCATCACGCCTGCCGTTCCGAGGAGCGCCGCGGCTAGGCCGTACAAGCCCATCGCGCGGGGTCGCTTCCAAAAGCCCGTCGCCATGATGCCCCCTTCGGCGGATGGGATACATGGATGCCTCCACCAACATGGGGGACCGGCCATGACCGCGGCGCATCCCCGGTATGACTTCGGCGTGACGCTCCATCTGCCTCCACCGCACACCCACCTCCCGCCCCGTCTGGTCGGCTCTGCCTGGGTCGATCAGACGGGATGGGAGCTCCCCGCGCCCGCCCCTACGGGCCAGCTCAAGTCCGGCGCAGTCATGGCCTCAAGATCAGCCCTTGTCGTTCCGACCTCGGGTCGGTGGAAGAGCGGCTCCCCGCGGACAAGCTCGTCGAGAACACCACCAAGTCGCTCGTCGGTCACGAGGTCGGGTTCCATCCTTACCGGCGGTGAGCCGCTCGTCTCCACCAAAAAGGCTCTGGCCTCTGCCGCTACCGACGGCCAGGTCACTGCCGTCATTTCTGCTCGACATTCACGAGCCTGTTGATCACCAACTACCTCCGGAACCCGTCGACAAGTGCTGCTCCTAGAGATGAACGAAGCCAGACAGCAGACGACTCTGCCGTCAAGAAGCGCACACCCATGTACTGCTCCCCCACACGACGGCCAAAGACGCTCCGCCCGCACCACGTCACCGAACCCCTCCAACCCGAGCGAGACACCTCTCAGCCCCCGGCAACCGCCGCGGGCTTCGTCGTGCTGCCCGAAGGAAACCACCGTGCCCACCTTCGAGACTCCCCGCTTCACCACCGACCTCCAGCACCTCACCCCCGCCCAACGCCGCCGCTTCCACCACGTCGTCTTCGACTCCTTCGTCCCCGACCTGCGCACGGGGCTGTTCCGTCCCGGCCTGGCCCGGTCCATATCGCGGTCTATGGCTGCCAGATACGCCGCGTCGACGGGCAGTTTCCAGTGGCTCTGCCAGATCAGCCCGTCCAGAGGGACTGGTAGATGGGTGTTCAGAGTCCGTGGGGAATTCGCACGATCTCCCGGCAAACAGTCGGCGACGACGCCCCGTACGTATCTGCCGTACGGGGGAACACACACCGGGCGCCGCCCTCAAGCGCACGGTCCCGGGCCAGCCAGTCGTGACAATCGCGGTCATGACATCGATGACGGAGACCTTCCACCAGGCCCTGCAGAATGCGCTGGCCAGCCGGGACACAGTCAGTATCCGCAGCACCCTGATCGAGGTGTTGGAACGGGATCCTTCCAAGGCGGAGGTCTCGGCAGCCCACAAGGCGGCCCGAAGGATCGCTGAGGACGGGGACGCGGTCCTCATCTCCCTGCTTCCTGACCAGGCCGGCGCCGACGCCTACGTGCCTGCGGCCCGTGGGGCCGGGAGGCGGGCGTCGAACTACCTGACCGTGGACGAGAAGATCATCCAGGACTTGCCCTGCCGCGTCGAGCTAGCCACAGAGAAGTGGGACGCGCTCATCGACGAAGGCATACGGCTTACCCAGCAGAAGATCGAAAGCGACCCGATGCTGTCGGCGCTCCTGCCCGGCTGGAAGGCCGAACCGCGTGCCGAGAAGCGGACCCGCCTCACGGCAGAGGCAGCAGCCAGCTGACCCGCCGTTCAGCGAACCTGTGCCGGCACACAAGGCAGGAAGCGCGGTCTCCCTGGGCCGGGGATAGACGCGTTGTCGGGGCTGGGCCGTCTCAAGTGCATTCCTCTGGTGGCAACTTGGGCGCAGTGCGCAGACGACGGCTTGGGGAGAAGGCTCCATCGTGATTTTCTGTTGATGATCGCCCAGGCAGTCAGGCACCAGCCGCCCCTGGATTCCGGGCTGCCTGCCGATACTCTTCCCCTCGTGAGTTGGGCGTATCGACTGAAGGTTGTGACATGAGCAGAGTGCTGGCGGTGTACAGCGAGAAGGGCGGCGTGGGCAAGAGCGCTCTGTCCGCGGGCTTGGTCGCGGCCGCTCGGAAGCGGAAGCTCGGTGTCATTGCGGGTGATCTCGACCCGCGGGGTACCTTCACGGCAGAGCTGGGCATTTCAGTCGACGAAGCGCCCGCGTTCTCCATGAACGATCTACTTGCACTGGATCCCCAGGGAGAGACCGGTCTAGCCGCGGATGCGTTCGCTCCAGCTTCGAAGGCATGGTCGGACGTACAGGTCATTGCAGCGGAGCGGGCTCTCGCGAACCGGGAGACCGACAACGTGGCTGTCGGTCTGGAGTTCCGGCTGCGGCTGGGCCTGAAGGGCGTGATCGGGCCTGACATGGTCGGGATTCTGGATCTGCCGCCCCGGGCCGGCGGGAAGCTGGTGACGTCCGCTCTCGTAGCGGCCACAGACGTGCTCATCCCGGCGACGCTGGACGAGGATGGCCGTATCGGCACAGAGGAAGCTCTGAACACGATCAAGCTAGTCAAGGACCTGGGCATGAACCCGGACTTGAGGGTGGTCGGGATCATCCCGTCGATAGTGCCAGGGGGCCGCAACACGCTGAAGGACGCCATAGGGGCCTATCTCGCGGACACCTACGGGCCTCTTTATCGGGACGACCTGGTGATCCCCCGGCACTCGGTGCGGCAGCAGACCCGATTCGCGTGCGTGCCGATCACCGATGCGCCCGGCCGTGAGGCGCAGGTGCTCACCGAGGTGTACGACCGGATCCTCACGGCATCAGGAGTGGAAGCGTGAGCAACAAGCTGATCGCAGCAGGTGCCAGCCGCCTGAAGAAGGCAGCGGACTCGTCAGTCGACCCCGCCGTCCCTGCTGAGCTGCAGAAGCGTGCAGCGACAGACGTCTCGAAGCAGGGCCTGCTCGACGGCCAGGAGATCAGCGTCTTCGCCCGTGGTCGAGTTCTCAGCGCCGAAGACATCACCGGCACTCCTGAGGAGCAGCTGGCCTACATCACCGAGCGCCTGCATGAGATCGACCTCGCCGGTAAGCGTGCCGAGGACTTCACCGTCCTGAACAAGGCGGTGCTGCTGGAGGTCGCGCAGGAGCGCGAGCTGCACCTGGTGGCGGGCCACACCAACTTCTCGCTGTGGGCGGCGGGCGCGCTCGACGTCGAACCGAAGTACGTGTTCGAGCTGCTGCAGGACGCGGCTCGCATCCGGGCCATCAGCGAGCTGGGGGCCGAACACACGCAGTACCTGACGCGAGCGTCGGCCCGGAAGGTGATGGCGGAGGTGATCGACAGCCAGGGCCTGGAGTTTGCCCAGGTCGTGATGAGCGAGGGCTTGGCGCAGGCCGCGAAGCAAGGCAAGAAGCGGCCGACTGCCTCACTGCTCACCTCGATCGCAAGGGACTTGGCCACGCCTTCAATTCCTGCGCAGGAGCAGAGGTCAGAAATTTCTGACCTCCCGTCGACGCCTCCGGTGCCCGCCGCGATCGCAGCCTTGGAGCGAGCGGCCGCTTCGCTCAGGGAGCGCGTCCACTCTCCTCTCGCGCCGGCTGCGGTACAGGCTGCTTTGGAGGCCGACCCAGCCGCGACTCGCGAGCACCTGGAGCGCCTGGAGACCGAGATGCAGCGTGCCGTAAAGCGGCTGGCCGCCGCCAACCGCGCTGCTGCCGCAGGGACGGAGCAGACCGAAGCCGCCTCCACCTGACAGCCGGGACGGAGGTCAGAAATTTCTGACCTCTCGACAGCCCGCTGACACCCGTCACAATCGCGGCGTCCCTGAGATACGAAAGCCCTGTCCCCGGCATACGCCGGGGACAGGGCTTCGATCAGCATCAGACGGCCTCACGTCGTGCCGTAGGCCCTACGTGGGGAGCGCGCCGAGACATGCGCACTTTGCCGCGGGAGTGGACCGAGCCGAACCTCAACGCAAAAAGCGGCCCCCTCCACCCGGATCAAGGTCCGGGCGACGAGGGCCGCTTCCTGTGCTCAGGTGGGGTTGGTGACGAGCCGGAGTGCGGGTAGGGCGGTCTCGTCCAGCAACAGCGCGGACTCCAGGACGTGCAGCTCCCTGACGGCCAGGAACATCGGCTCCGTCCGGGTGCGCGGCAGGTGTAGGTAGCCGGTGATGCGGAGTTGGTCTCCCGGGGCCAGGTCGTTGAGCACGGCGTGGGCCATCTCTGGGTCGGCGACTCTGCACGGCAGGACCAAGTCGTCCGTGACGTCGTTGGTGGGGGAGACGGTGAGGCGGAACCGTGCGGTCGATCCGGTGGTATCGCCGGGCATGGTCGGCTCATCCAGGAACCCGTCGAGCACCAGAGGGTCGGTGAACGTCATGCCGCCTCCTTGCAGGGGGCCGGTGCCATGTCCGCAGCGGCGATAGCGAGCGGTCACGTGCGCACCGTCCGGCGGCGCAGCAGTGTCCGGATCCGGTAGCGGAGGGAGGCTCGCTCCTCGCTCTTCGCGATGGCGTCGGCGAGCAGTTCCTCGAGCTCGGTCATGTGCTCTTCGGCGAACCACTGGGGCTGGTAGTCGTCGCCGTGGCAGACCGGGCACAGGTGATCGTGGCCGACGAACTCGTACTGCGGTGGGCAGCCGACTTCTACGCAGGTCGGCTGGGTGGGGTCCTCGCCGACGCCGGAGCAGTACGGGCAGCGGGTGAAGCGGTAGTCGACGGGGGCGCCGTGGAGCTGGGCGAGGCCACGGATTCCGAGCTCGCGCAGCAGCGCGTCGGCGGCGAGGGCCTGGCGGTCGATGCCGGTGTGGTGGTGGTCGGCGAGCATCTGGACGGCGGTGCACCAGGCGAGGGTGGAGCGGTCGACCGGGACGGTGTAGCTGCTGGCCCACGGGTCGGTTGGGTTGGGTTCGGCGGGCGGTGGGATCGGCGCGGTGAGCGGGATGCCGAGGGTGGTGAGCTGGGCGGTGACGTCGGCGGTGCGGCGGGTGAACTGGTCGAAGACGGGGGTGGGCATCGGTCCTCACATTCGACGGGGCCGCCGGGACCGTGGTGGTCCCGGCGGCCGGGCGGGTGGGGTCAGCGGGTGGTCGGGGCGGGCGTGGCCTTGTGGCTGTCGCGGTGCGCGCTCTGCGCCGGTTCGGCGAGGACGCGAAGGCCGTGCGGCTCGCCGACCGGGCCGCAGGCGCTGCACACCACGGCGTAGTTGTGGCGGCCGGCGCAGCCGGAGTCGGCATCGCGAGGCTTGCCGGAGGGACGGACTGCGTGGGTGCACTCGGTGCCGTCCGGGTGGAGCGGGGAGATCTTCACGCTGATGCGGGCCATGGGCTTCGTCTCCTGTTCGGGTTCGGGGGAGGGGATGCGGTCGTCGGCCGCGATGAACGTCGGCGGCTGCGGGACGCCGGTGCGGTTGCCGCTCATGAGGTGCCCTCCGGAGCGAGGTGGGGGAGCTGAAGGAGGGCCTGGTCCACGAGGTCCTGCGGCGGGCGCCACGGCCCGAGCTGGCCGTGCAGCCACGGGATCGGCAGCGCCAGCTCCTGGACGTCGGCGAGAACCAGGTGGAACGCGCCGGGCTGTGCCCAGCGGGAGCACGAGGCGGCGCCGGCGGCGTCCTGGTGGCAGTCGGTGAGGCGGGCGGCGCCGATGACGGCCCGGGCGTGCAGGGTGCGGCCGCGGATCGCGGTGGCGACCAGCGGATCTCGCATCGGGGCCCGCTCCGTGGCCTGCCCGGCATGCAGCAGCAGCCAGCCGCGCCAGGACCAGGGGCGGGGCCGGTTCTCGATGTCTTTCCCCTCGAGGATGCAGGTCGCCCAGGGCTGGCGGATCGTGATGCCCCGGATCCAGGTACCCGGGTCAGCGGTGGTGGTGTCGCTCATGCGGCACGCCCCAGGGTGCTGGTGCCCGGCCGTCCGGCTCGGCGGCCGTTGATGGACGGCACGGCGGTGTGCTGAGGGCCGGCGAGGACGGCGCGGCCGCTGTGCTTGCCCGCGTACATCGCGGCGTCAGCTGCCCGCTGCAGCAACGCGAGGTCCGTCGTGCCGAGGACGTCGGGGGAGGCCGCGCCGACCGACGCGGCAACGTCGACCAGGGCGCCGTCGTCGACCTCCACCGGCTGCGCAAGCAGCCCGGTGAGCTGGGCGAGGCTGAGCTCGCGGCGGCCGGGTCCGATCCGGACCGCGACGGCGAACTCGTCGCCCCCGAGCCTGCCGACCACGCCGCGGCTGCCCGCCCAGGCGGTGAGCCGGTCGGCGGTCGCGGTCAGGACACGGTCACCGGCGGCGTGCCCGTAGGTGTCGTTGATCTGCTTGAAGCGGTCAACGTCGACCAGGGCCACCAGGGCACCGCCGCGGTACCGGTCGGCGATCTGCCGGGCCCGGGTGGTGTAGCCGTCGCGGCCGAGCAGGCCGGTGAGCAGGTCGCGGCGGGCGGCGGTGAGCTTGCGGTGCAGGCTGACGGCGTGCACTGTCCAGCCGGTCAGTGGGATCGCGAGGCTGGTGATGAACAGAGCGCGTTGCCCGATCGTGCCCTGTACGCGCACGGTGGAGGCCATACTGGTTTCTCCCTCTCGTCTGTGCGGGATGGGTGAGCCCGAGGCAGGCGACGGTTTCCAGACCTGGTGCGCCTGCCTCGGGTGTATCTACAGCTCGTAGATGGTCTTGCGGTGTCAGCTATCCGGGGTTCTTGAGTCCGGCCTGCCGTGCTGCGCGGGCAGGTCAGCTGGACGTGGCACCCGCGAGGATCTCGGCGTGGTCGAACGCGAGGCTCGGGAGATCGCCCAGCGGCCACCAGCGAGCGGTGGTCGCGTCATCCCCTGCCGTCGGCGGGAGGGGCGAGGGCAGGGTCGCGGTGTAGGCGACGGTGACGTACCGGCCGCGGGGGTCGCGGCCCGGGGCGTCGTAGGCGCCTACCTGCCGGAGGTCGGTGGTGGCGACGGTGATGCCCGTCTCCTCCTCCAACTCGCGGACGGCAGCAGCAAGACTGGTCTCCCCGACGCCCACATGACCGCCGGGCAAGGCCCAACAGCCCGCGTACGGGTCCCAGCCGCGCTCGATCAGCAGGACGTGTCCAGCAGCGAGTAGGACGACGTCGGCGGTGTAGCGAATCGTCTCGTCGGCGGTGTCGGTGATCACGGTGTCTCCTGGTCTCGAAAAGGCGTTGGCCAAGGCCGTGCTGTCCCGGCCAGCCGACCGGGACAGCACGGAACGTCAGCTGGCCGCGGAAGCGGCCGTGTCGAGTCCGGCACCGAGGAGCAGTTCGCGAATCGACTTCTCGTACTCGCCCGAGCGGAGCCGGTCGTGGAGCAGTTCGCCCACGGCCAGGCAGCGGGCGCGCAGGCGGATCGTGTTGACGGTGTCGGGGGCGGCGCCGGCTTCAGTCGCGGCCTTCACGGCTGCGGTGCGGGCGAGCGCGTCGGCGGTGATGAAGGCGGCCTTGCGTCGGCAGGTCTGGGCCCGGTGGTGTGCCCGCTGCCGGGCGCGGTTGTCGGTCACGCGCTCGCTCCAGGCGTCGTACCGTTGGCGGGAGTTGTCCGGGTCGGCGGCCCATTCGTCGGCCCACTGCCGGGCGAGGCTGGGCAGTTGGTCGATGAGGTTGAGGACCTGCTGGCCGCGGTGCCCGAGGGCCCGCCATGCGGGGGCCTCGTCGAGTACGCGCACCTGGTGGGACATCAGCCAGTACGGGTGATGGGCGCTCCAGTTGCCGGTCTCGCCGAGCGGCTCGACGGCGAACAGCAGCACCGGCCAGCCCTCCACGCGCTCCAGAATCTCGCCGGGCTGGCTGTACATGTGGAAGTAGCTGAACGGCTTGTCCGTGTACCACTTGCGCCCGGGGCTGGGGTGGTCGACGGTCTCGCTGATGTGGTCGGCGAGGTTGACGGTCGGGATGGTCTCGCCCGACTGGCGGGCGTACTCGGCCAGGGCCCTGCTGGTGGGCGGGACCGTGCCGTCGGGCCGGGTCGCGATGTAGAGGGGTCGGGTGCTGCGTGCCATGGTTCCTCCGTGTCGGGCGGACTGACGGGGCACCGCACCGTCCCGGCCGTGGTCGGGGCGGCACGGTGCCTGGTCAGGTAGTGCCGGTGGTGAGGTCTGAGGCCAGGTACACCTCCGTGAAGCCCTCGGCGCGCAGCTGGTCGGCGGTGGGCAGGAGCTGGTGGTGCTCGCGCACGATGTGCACGGGCACCATGCGGTCGCGGCCAGCGTTCTGCGCCTCCACCGTGGCCAGCGGCACGTCGAAGAGGACCGCGACGGTGGGGCGCTGCCAGTAGCGGGCGCGGGCGATGAGCCCGGCCCTGACGTGCGGGTGGATGTTGGTGGAGTCCACCAGGACGGGCAGGGCTCGGGAGAGCCGGGCGTCCAGGAGCAGGTTCTGGATCTCGACGGCGACCGGGGTGGCCGACTGGTCGATTTCGGAGTCGGTGGCCAGGCGCCGGTAGGAGTCGAGGGACACGCGCCAGCTGTCGGGGTAGCGGGCGGCGAAGGTCGACTTTCCGCAGCCCGGCGGCCCGATCAGGGCACACAGCGCGTCGACGGGGAGGTTCAGCGGGTTCATCAGGCTCCGTTTCGGGGTGAGAAGCACAGGTGGTGGCGGGCACCGCCGCTGACCTTCGCGGGGCCGCTTCCGGCTCGGGAGTCGGAGCCGGAAGCGGCGGGCGCGGGTTAGTCGGCGGCGGTGCCGGCGTCCTGGTCGACAGCCCGGTAGCGTTTGGTCTGCCTCAGGACTTGGTTGCGCTTGACGCCGAGGACGTCGGCGATGTCTTGCTGCGCGCCGTGGTACCGCTTCTGCAGGCGGTCGGTCTCCTGCCAGAAATCGGTCTCGATGCGCTCGTGCTCTTTCTCGCGGCGCTCGTTGGCCTGGGCGACCAGGTCGCGCAGCTCGTTGCGGGCCTGGTCGTCGGGGCGCGGGGTCATGGCTGGCTCCAGTCGGAGTTGAGGGACAATGTGTCTGCCCCCTGCTCCTGCTTGGAGCGGGCTGGGAGGCCCGGGGCGGCCGGCGGACCTTGGCCGGGATGGCGGCCGCCCCGGGGCGACGTCACCTGCGGCGGTGCTTGCCAGAGACCGTGCTCACGCGTTCGCTCAGGTGGCTCGTGCCGCGTGTGGTGACGTCGCCGGAGACCGTGCTGGCGTCGATCGAGCCGTCGGCCGCCGGGGTCGCGCTGACGTGGACGTCGCCGGAGACCGTGTTGGCGCGGAACTCGGTGCCGTTGTACGCACCGATCTCGATGTCACCAGAGACGGAGCTGACGTCGACGCGGGCGTCGACCCGGCCCACCTCGAAGTCGCCGCTGGTGGTGGTGCCGCGCAGGGTGTGCAGGCCACGGGCTTCGACGTCGCCGGAGACGGAGCGGACGTCCAGGACCTGGAGGTCGCCGTGGACGGTGAGGTCGGCGCTGGTGGTCTCCAGCCGCACTGAGGACTGGTCGCTGGGCAACTTCACTTCGACGGTGATGGTGCCCATCGCGCCGCCGCTGACGACGGTGCCCTGCTCGGCGACGACGCGGCCGTTCGAGACGACCTTGCGGCCGCCGATGATGACGTCGCCGTTGCTGATGGTCATGCCGGTCACGGAGCCGCGGACGACGCCGAAGTTCTGGCCGACCACCATGTTGCCGCCGTTGAAGCTGAAGGTGGAGTTGCCCATCGTCATCGTGTTGCGCTGGACCTCGGGGAGGCGGACGGTGAGGCAGTTGAGGTTCTGGTAGGTGCTCTCCTTCTGCGTGGCACCGCGCACCGCGTCGGCGAGGGGGCCTTCGTCGTCGTCCGTGCTCACCGTGACGACCGTGTTCTTCAGCGTCGGGTCGATGGTGACGTTGACGGTGCCGACGTGGCTGATGATGTCGGTCCACAGGGCGCCGGCGGCGGTGGCGGTGAAGGTCTGGGAGGTGCTCAAGGTGGACTCCTTGGTCGGAGAGGGCGGGGGCCGGGCGCCCCCACCCGCCAATAATGCATCCTCAGAAGATACATTTCTAGGGATTGGCATCTTTTGAGGATGCCTTTTCTGTTGGTGCAGGTCAGACGGCCACAGCGAAGACGGGGCGCACGAAGAAGCGCCCCGTCCTTCTCGGCCGGGGTGGAACGGGCAGTCCGTCAGTCGTCCAGGGCCTGGAACTGGATCTGCATGGAGAGACTGGTGGCGTCCTCGTCGCTGTCGGTGTGGCCGACGCGGTGGGGAGGCCGATGGCGCGGGCCTGGGCCAGCAGGCGCCGCGGGCGTGAGGGTCAGGTCGGCGGCGATGACCGCGATGGCGCCGGTGACCGCCAGGCCCCGGCGCCGAGGGCGCCGCGGATCAGCATGGTGGCCGTGTCGACAGGTAGGTCATCGCGTGGTGGCCTTGGTGGTGGCGACCAGGGCGGCGAGGGTCTCCCAGCCGTGGTGCCACGCACTGTCCAGGTGGAAGGCGCCGTTGATGCCGTAGTCGGCGAGCTTGTAGAAGCTGCCCTTGCCGGTCTTGGTGGCGATCTTCTCCAGCAGGCCCTTGCCCGGGACGCGGCGGTCCGCGGCGTAGTGGGTGCCGAAGGAGATGGCGAGGGCGGCCGCGGCGGCGGCCGGGTGGACCTTGATGCCGAGCGCGCGGGCGCCGGCCCCGGCGACGATCGCCTGCGTGGCCGTGTAGGTGAGGCAGTGGTGCAGGCACGCTTTGAGGCCGTCGGCGGTGCCGTGGGTCGTCTCCTTCTTCGTGTCCGGGTCCTGGTAGGTGACCGGGTGGTCGTCGGAGGCGCCCTTCACGCGGGCGCAGAAGTCGTCCTGGACCCAGAAATCTCCGATCTTGCTTCCGGCGCGGGTCAGTCCGAGAAGGGCGGCGAAGATGTCGGGGCGATGCGTCATGCTGGGTCTCTCCTGATCTCGATGAGGGTGAGGAGCGGGGTGGTCGGTCCTTTGCCGATGCGCGGCCACCTGGCGGTCCCGATCCGGCCGTTGTGGCCGAGGTCGGGTCGTTCAGAACGGGGGTTCGTCCGGCCAGGCCGGGAAGGGCAGGAGCCGGATGCACAGCTCGCGCCGGTACGCCCAGCAGCTGCACGCCTCCATCTCCGGGTTCGCGCCGCCGACCCACCAGCCGCCATCGCCCCGGCAGTCGGGGCAGGAGCGGCGGGGCTGGGGCTTGAGCTCGATGCGGTGCCGGTCGGCGTACAGCCGCCAGTGGCCGGCCTTGAGCACGGCGGTGGCCGTCGCCACAGCGACGGGCAGGGCCGCGAGCAGCAGGGCGGCGGGCAGGCGCCGGGCGGTCACGAGCGGGATGGCCCGGCAGATGCCGGCGTAGGCGTTGGCTCCGCTGCGGATCCTGCCGAGGTGGTCCTGCTCGGGGAAGGCGGAGGTGTCGGTGGCACGCGCGGAGGCCCTTTCGGTCAGGCGGCCAGCCGGTGCTTGGCCGGGGGAGCGATGTAGGTGCGCGGGTCGGCTGGAGTGCCGTCGTGGCACTCCAGGCAGTTGCCGAGCGTCTTGAGCGGGAGGCACGTGAAATACCGGCGCGAGCAGCGAGGGCAGGTCTGACGTGCTGCCATCGCCTTGTCGAGCGCGGCCTCCTTGCCGATCGTCATCGGGCGCACAGGCTTGGCGAGGTCGATCCGGTAGAGGTACGCGTACCGGCGGCCGTTGCGGCACAGGATTTGCGCGGCGACTGGCTGGCCGCCGATGCGCAGGCCGAGGGCGCGCAGTTGGCGGCGGGTGGCCAGGCCCTCATTGACCGGGGCCATCCGCCAGGGGTAGGTGGGGAGGCCGCCGTGGTGCTCGCCGGTCGGGTCGAAGTCGCGTGCACGCACTGGCTTTTACCTCCGGGTGAGGTGGTGGACTCGCGAGGTACACACTCACCATGCTGTAAACGGGTTTCACCTGTCAACATGTTTACAAATGAAAGGCGTTGACAGGTTCTGGCCTGGGCTCGATCCTCGAAGGCATGACGAACACGCCTCCCGCCGAGCACGTCGGCGTCACCGAGATCGGGGAGATGCTGAGCGTGAGCCGCCAGCGGGCCAACAAGCTGGTGGCGCGCGCCGACTTCCCCGCTCCGGTCGCCCAGACGAAGGCAGGCAGAGTGTGGGAGCGTGCGGCTGTCGTGAAGTGGGAGAAGGGGTGGGACCGGACGAACGTCGGCGGCCGGCCACCAAAGAGAGCCGCCCAGCAGTAGCTCGGGCTCATCACCAGTTGCGCCGCACGGATGTGACTTCGTGCGGCGCAACTGCCGTTTCCGATGGATTCGATGTCAACTCATCAGCTGGCTGTGCAGTTGGTGGGACAGAGGCCGGGCGGCCTGTCCGGTCCTCGGCAGCCGAGGGGCGGCCGAGGACCAGGCAGGGCGTCGGGTCAGGAGTTAGCGCGTGCGGCGGAGCCGGGCGATCGACTGCCGCAGCCCGTCCGCCCGCTGCCGCAGCTGGTCGAGGCGGGTGGGGTGGGTGTGCCGCCAGGCGGTGGGGAGAACGCCGTGCTCGGTGGGGAAGGACTGGGACGCGCCGCAGTTGCACGTCCAGGCGTACGGCTCGTCGGGGGTGTCGTCGCGGGTGGCGGTGACCTTGGCGGGGAGGCTGTCGTGGCTCCCGTGGAAGGTGCCGACCCAGAACTCGTTCACCTGCGGCTTCATCAGATTCCCCTTCGGGACTCGGTGGCGGTGGTGCTGGACGGGGTGGAGTGCGGGGTCAGCGCTGGAGCGGGTGAACGTTGCCGGGACCGAGATCGTCACCGGCCGGGGTGGGCGCGGGGATCGTGGCGTGCAGGTGGAGCGCGGGGTTGAACTGGTACTGCGGCGGGTGGTTGTGGACGATGGGCCGCAGGGTCAGGCCGCGCAGGGCGAAGGTGCTGGCCAGCGCCCACATGAGGGCGGCGAGCCCGGTGGCGGCGGCGCGGCCTCCGGCCGGGGCGGCGGACCAGATCATGGCGAGGCTTCCCGTGCCGAACAGCAGCCAGGCGATGCGGGCGCCGGCGTTGCCGAGGAAGCCGCCGATGAGTCCGAGCAGTCCGGTCAGCTGCCAGAACGCGTACAAGGCGGCTGGGGCGACGGAGAGGTGGGCGGCCTGGTCGGCCAGGAACATCCGGATGGGGTGGTCGACTGTGCCCCACAGTCCGCTGCCGTCACCGGCGCCGGTGGCCGGGGCCCCGGACAGGCCCTTGAGGGTGGCGCTGGCGATGTTGCCGGCGGTGTCCACCATCATGACGATGAGACTGAGCCCGGCGAACAGTGCGGCCGCCTTGATCCAGGTGGCGATCTCATGCCAGCCGGCATGCCGGGCCTGGAAGACGTCCTCCCACCGCTGATAGAGGAAGCCGTCCTCCTGCCAGGACTTCCTCCATGCGATGCGTAGCCGCTGCTTGTCCTTGCGGGCCGGGGGCAGTTCGTACTGGTCGAGGGTGTTGTTCGGGCGGGGCTGGCCGTTCATCTGCTTGTTGCTGGGCATGGTGCAGCTGCTCCTTCGGCGGAGGTCGGTGGTGAGCGGTGGCGGGCTGGCCGGAGTCGGTCAGCGGATGTCGTTGCGGGTGCGGGCGAAGAACATGCCGCGCGTGCTGTTGCGGATCTCGGTGTGGTGGGTGACCGGGCCCTGGTAGACGGTCTTGGTGACGGCGGAGCGCGCCTTGCTGATCACGCCGCCGATGGCGGTGGCGACCATCCCCAGGCCCGCGCACGGCAGGGTGACCATCAGGACGCCGTTCAACGTGGCGGAGGCCAGGCCCTGGAGCACGAGCCACGCCCCGCAGCCGATTCCGGTGACCCCGGCGCCCACGCCGATCGAGGCGACGGCGATCCCGGCCGCCCAGGCCGGGACGATCCGACGGTCTTCCTGCTTCACGGGCGGGGTGGCGCCGAAGGCCGGTGGCTCGGTGTCGTCGCGGAACGAGGTGGGGTGGTGCTGGATGGGCTTGCTCGTCCACGCGTCGATCAGGCGGCGGGCTTCGGCCGCGGCCTCGGACTCGGGCATGCCGGAATGGGTGTTGGTCAGGGGGTTCACCGGGTCTTCTCCGATCACGCGAAGGGAGCGCCCTCCACGCCGTGGCGGCGGGAGGGAGGGACACGCAACGGCGAAGGGCGCCGCCGGAGTTGATGTCCGGCGGCGCCCTTCGGCGTCGTGCGTGGTGGTGCGGGGGGGTTAGTCGGGGGTGTAGTTCAGTGCGCCGCAGTTCCAGCAGTCCCATTCGTCGGGGACTTCGACCAGGTCGCAGCAGTCACAGCCGTCGCCGTGCACGACGCAGTCTTCGCCGCAGCGCCAGCAGGTGAAGTGGAGGTGAGCCATGACCTTGTCCTTCCCCGTGATCGTGGTGGGGCCCGACAAGAGCATGCGCCAGATACCGGCGCTTCACAGCAGAGTTGGTGAAGTCGGCCGGGCGTCTCCGGGTCAGAGGTTGGAGAGTAGTCCGGCGAGCGAGGCGAGGCCGCTGTTGATGGTCGGGGCCAAGCCGGTCGCGGCGAGTGTGAAACCGAACAGCGTGCAGGTCAGCATGGAGCCGAAGCGGACGTATTCGCCCTTGAGCAGGACGGCGACGATGATGCCCAGCAGCACGGCGGCGGAGATCGAGAGGGCCACGGCGGGTGGAGCTCCTTCGGGATCGGGGTGGGGCCGGCCGTGCTCGGCGGGCCGGCCCCGGGATGGATGGGAGTGTCAGGCGTCGGTGAGGCTCTTGATGGCTTCCAGCGCCTGGCGGGCAGAGGTGACCTGCGGCTCGGGACGGTGGCTGCCGGACTTCGCGTCGCGCCCGCCGCCCTTGCTGCCCCCTCCGGCGCCGCGGTGACGGGACTTGCCGTCGCCGCCGTCGCTGTCGTCGTCCTTGGGGGCGGGCCAGAACTCGCCGGGCTCGGGCTCGCGGTACCAGTCGCCCCACAGGCCGCGCTTCTCCAGCTCGCTGATCTCGTAGTCGGTGAGCCGGTTGACCTCGTCGGGGAATAGGTTGGACAGGTCGGTGTCGAAGTCCGCGTACAGCGACCGCATGAGCACGGCGCGGCCGTTGTCGAGGACGATGACGGCGACGCCGCCGGTGGACACGCCGTTCTCGGGGTCGGCCTCGCCCTTGATGGCCCGCTCGATCGCGGAGCCTTCCTGGCGGGAGTAGCGGGCCGGGATGGTCGGCACGTCGTAGGCGTTCTCCATGGTGCCCTCCGCGGCCTTGCGGGTGGCGCCGGGCGAACCCATGTTGAAGATCACCGGCCTGCTGTTCTGCCGCAGGTTGTCCTTCATCTCCGTGGAGAACCCGTTGTGCGCGAACGGCGACTGGCCCGCCGGGTTGAAGCCGATGCCGTACTTCAGCCCGGTGACCGTGAGGTCCTCGCCGTCCTTTTGGATGAACTCGCCGAAGTCCCCGTCCTGCGCCGCGGTCATGAACTCGTCCGCGTACACGTTCAGCTGCCGGTAGGGGCAGCGGGGGTCGCCCGGCTTGTAGTCGTGCGGCTGGCCGTCGTGCGGCCAGGGCATCTCCGCCCGGATCTCGCACAGCGCCTTCGCCGCCCGCAGCGAACGGGCCATCCACAGCGCGTTCGAGCCCTGCCGGTCGATGTACCGGCCCAGCGTGGTGGTCTTCTCGTCCTTGCGGACGGTGGACAGCCACACCACCTGGCCGTCGAGGGACTGTGCGGCCATGTTGATCGCGAAGTACTGCGTCTTGCCGGAGCGGGACACGCCGAGGGTGAGGCCGTGGGCCGGGGCGTTCTTGTCGTGCTGGTAGACCATGGTCTTCACCGGCTGGCCGGTGATGGTGAACCCGCACACGAACATGCCCTTGGTGTCCGGGGTCAGCAGCTCGCGGGTGGCGGGGAAGATCGCGCTGAGCGGCGGGGTGTCGAAAGCGCTGATCAGGAACTCGTTGCCGTCGATGAGGACGAACACGCAGGAGTCGTCCTCGGGCAGGTTCAGCGCGCGGCAGACCTTGGCCAGGTCGATGCGCGGGGTGTCGGTGGAGTCGGCCATCTTCGCCCGGTAGAAAGTGACCCCGCGTTCGTCGTCGCGGGTCTTGTGGACCAGCTCGGAGCCGGGTGCGCCGCCCTTGGGCCCGCCGACCCGGTCCATCCAGCGCTCCTGCGGCGTCGGCTTCTTGCGGCGGCGCTGGTTGGCGTCGGGGGTGATGTGGGCTTCCATCCAGCCGGGTCCGCCCTGGCGGCCGGGCTGGATGGCGACCTCCGCGAGGGCGACGTCGCTGGAGTGCACGCCGAACGGGGCGGCGACGGCATCCTGCGTGAGACCGCTGATGGGTCGTCCGGTCTCCGAGGCGCGCAGCAGGATCGTCATGTCGTGGCGCTGGCCGGGGTGCCGGGTGGCCTTGACGATGTGGGTGCGGGCGGGCATCCCGGCCTGCTCCCACAGCATCCGCGCCTGGCGGGTGAGCAGGTTGGCGCCGTCGTCCGGATGCGCCACGGATGGCTCCGGAGCTTCGGCGGGCGCCAACTCCGGGACCGGGGTCGGGGTCGCGGCGGCGGGGCGGTGGCGGCGGCGGGTGTGCCGGGAGAACGGCATCACCAGGTAGCCGGCCGCCGCCCATCCGGCGGCGAGCAGCCCGTCCAGCCAGTACGGGCCCCAGCCGGGGGTGTGCCTGGCGGCGACGTCGACGGCGGCGGCCAGGACCAGCGGGGCCCAGCGCAGGATCTTGCGTCCGGCTCCGGGCTCATCGCTCTTGACGGCGAGGACCCAGCCGCCGATTCCGGCGGCGCCGGCCAGCTGCACGACCTGGTTGACGGGGCTGTCGGGGTAGATGTTCGGGGCCACGGCCAGCACGGGCGCGACGAGGGTGTAGGCGAGGCGTTCGAGCGCGACGCTGGGCGGCGTGGTCACCGGTTCTCCTTCGGAAAGCGGGCACGGGCGGCCCGCAGGTCGTGCGGGCCGCCCGTGGCGGGGGGGTGGGGGAGGGGTCAGCGGTTGAAGAAGCCGGCCTTGGGGGTCTTCTCGCGCCGGTTGGAGCGGATGTCGTCCAGCGCGCCGTAGAGCTTGGCGTGGGCGCGCCGGGTCTTGTGGGTGAGGTCGGCGGTCTCCTGGGTGGTGTCCTTGAGGACCTTGACCGACCGGGCGGCGCCGACCAGGGCAGTGGCCACGTTGGTGGTCAGGACGACGAACTTCGCATCGAGGTCGGCGTTCTCGACGTCGGTGGCGACGCCGTCGGTGTGATTGGCGTTGCCCTGCATGCTGCGGCGCAGGACCTCCAGGTCAACGGCGGCGTCGTCCAGGGCCTTGCCGAGCCTGGCCAGCTTGGTCTGGACAGCCTTGTACCGGTTGTCGCCGTTGGCCGGGGCGGGCGCGGCGTTGGTGTTGCGGGGTGCGAGCTCGCTGCTCATCAGCGGATCTCCTCCAGTGCTCAGTCGTGGTGGGCGGCGGCCGACGCGTGCTCGAGGCCCGCGTCTTCCTTGGCGTTCATGTCCTGGCCGTAGATGCGGGCGACCGCGGTGGCCGCGATCCGGGCGGCTTCCTTGGCGATGCCGCACTGCTCGGCACACCGCCCGGCCTGCGCCTTCATGCGGGACGCGGAGTCCGCCAGATCCGCGATCAGGTCGGTGACCTTGGTGTCGATGTTGTGGTCACCGATCAGGTCGGCGGCCATCTCCCGCAAGGCGCCGGCCACCTTGCCGATGGTCTCCATCAGAGCCTCGGCGCGCTCACGGTCGGAGGCGGCTTTCATGGCGATGTTCGCCATCTCCATCAGGTACTGGTCGAACGTGATGTCCGTGCGGTGCTGGCTGGCAAGGCCGCTGTGCCCGGACTGCCTGCTGGTCTGCGTGCTCACGCTGCTCCCATCCATGCCGGGCCGGCTGGTGCCGGGCCGCTTGGTGTGCTTCTCCGGCGCGGGCGGCAGGCCCTTGACGCCGGTGGTCACGGCTGCGGGCGCATCGGGGACGATGTCCGCGTCGACGATGTCGTCCTCGCCCTTGCTGCCGGTGCGCGGTGGGCGGGTGGGCCGGTCGGGCCACTCCACCGTCGGGGTGGGGTCCTGCGCGCCGAACGGGCTGTCCGACGGCCGGCCGCGCCGCCGCCCGGCACGACCAGCGCGCCCGCGCCACGTTCGGCCGGTACCGGCCCGGCCGGTACCGGTGCGGCGGGCACGTCCGTGCCGTCCGGCGGTTCCTGCGCCCGTGCGCCGACGCCGGAACCGGCGCCGCTCCTTCGAACCGTCAGACGGCCCGTCACCGGCCTTGGATTCCTTGCCCGGCCCATCGGACGCCTCACCGTCCCTGGCCGCGCTGGAGGCCCCGCCGGGCCCATCCTTGGCGGTCTTCTCGCCCTTGCCGTCGGCGCCCTTGCCGTCCTTGCGGTCCTTGCGGTCCTTGCGGTCCTTGGCGTCCTTCGCGTCCTTCGCTTCGGCGTCCTTGCGGTCCTTGGCGTCCTTCGCGTCGGCGCGGCGCTTGTCCCAGCGGCGCTGGGCTTCCTCCGTGACGGCCTGTCCCAAGGTGGTGCGGCCCGGTTCGGACGACTCCGCGGCCTCCCGCTTTGCCTCCCGCTTCGCTTTCCGTGCCGCGTCGCGCTCCTGGCGCTTCGCACGGCGCTCCTCCCACGCCCGCTGCCGCTGGGCGCGGGCCTGGTCGCGGTCCTTGGTCCGGTCGGCGATGCCAGCGGTGTGCCCGGCGCTGCGCCGCTCTTGGCGCCCGGCCTGCCGGGCCCCGGCGCGCTCCTGGCGGCCGCGGGCCCGCTCGGCACGGGCGCTGGACGCCGGGCCGTGCTGACCCCGGCCGCCGCCGTCACCCTTCGAGCTACCGCCTCGATCCGAACCGCTCCGACCGGAGCTGCCAGAGCCCGCCTGGGAGCCTTTCGAGCCCCCAGACGGCCCGTTGCGCCCGGAACCGGGAGTACGACTGCCAGAGGACCGCTCAGGGCCCTTCGTGCCGCCCTTGCCGCCTCCGCCGCCCCCGGTCGATCCGGCCCCCGAACGCCCGCCGGGGACGCCGGAGTTAGAGCCGCGCGACGACCCGGGCCGGTTCGACCCCGGGCCCGAGTTGCTGCGGGACGGTCCGCTGCCGCCTCCGCCGCGCGAGGACCCGCTCCCGCCGCCGGCCTTCGAGCGGCCCTTGTCCGCCCCCAGGCCGGAGCCGGACGACTTCGAGCGGTCGGCATCAGCCTTTCCGCGCGCCGCCGCCTTGTCGCCCTTCGCTTTCATCATCGCGGCATGGAGCTTTCCATTCTGCTCCATCATCGCGACTTCCTGCGCGGTGCGGCCCTCCAGCAGCGCAGCCTTACGCGCTATTTCAGCCTCACGGAAAGGCGCTTCACCTTCATGAAGTGCCCGCGCCCTCTCCAGCCGGAATTCGAGCCAGTCGCCGAGACGGTCCGCGAGAGAACGAGGCTGCTCGTATTCACCTTCCTCGTATTCACCTTCGACTTCTTCGGTTTCTGGTTCCGTAATTCCTTCCGAACGCAGCGACATTGCCGGGTCCGGGGCAGTAGGAATGGGCGGCAGTTCCATCGTCGCCTCTTCCGGGGTCTCCGGCGGAGCCTCCGGGGTTTCATCCCTCGGTGGAAGGGTGTCGGCGAAATCCGGGACCGGCGGTGGTGCGTACGAGGAATCACCGCTCCAGGGGCCGCGGACCAGGATCCCGTTCGGGTCGTCCACGTCGGACACGGTGCACCTCCCTCCAGGGACTTGACAGACAGTGGGGTCTCGTGTGCACGCGCGTGCACGTGCACGTGTGCACGCTTTACGCGCGCGAGGCCCCGCCGGCGCCCGGCGGGGCCTTCATGGGTGACGCTCAGTTACGCGGGCCGTGCTGCTCCAGCACCTGCTGCGCGTACTGCATGAGGTGGTTCCACAGCCGCGCATCGCCCTCGGCCCGCTTGTCGACGGCGAGCTTGAACAGGCGGCACACGCTGGTGAATCCGGGAATGACGTCATCGCGTCCGGCTTTGACGTCCTTGGAGATCCGGGATCGAGTAACGCGGAGCCAGAATTCCATCCGGCCCATCTCGCCGCGACTTTCGATCGCCTTGCGCTCTTCGCCCTTCAGCCAGTCGTTTCGCCCTTGAATTGAGCGTTCGACGCTGTTGAGGGGGCGCGTCACGCCGACTCCCTGTCACTCAGGTCGTAAATCGACGTGGGGCCACCATAGCGGGAATTGTGGTTCTGTGCATCCTGCTGCGGCGGATTGGGTGCGGCCTGGAGCGTCTGCGGGTTCTTCTTCCGCCGCCGCTCCAGCTCCTTTTCCTTCCTTTCCTGGGCCGTGTTCACAACGGCCTCGTCGTGGGCGCGGCGCTTGTAGGCGCTCTTTTCCAGGCCGTCGGTGAGGTTGTTGAGGTTCTTGAGAACGTTGCCGAGGGCCTTTTCGACGGGCATCGCGCGCAGCCTGGCGTGGTACCAGCGGTCGCCCGTCACGTGTGTCTCGCGCAGGTGCACGCGGGTCTCCATCGCGAGGATCTCCAGGCTCTTGCCGATGTCCAGCAGGACCCGCTGAACGTCGGCCAGGTACCGGGCGGTTGCCTCCGGGCTCTGCGCGACGTCACGCAGAGGGGGGTCGGTCGGGTCGTTGCTGTTCACGGCAGTGATTCCTCCTGGTGTACTGGTGAGGCTGTCGGCGGGCTTCCGGCAGTCGCAGCGAGGGCCAGCCCATTACCGGTGGGCTGGCCCTCACTGGTGTGTGCCGGACGGCGGTCAGGTGAGGTACTTGTCCGCGTCCTCGGGCCGCAGCAGGCCGGCCTCCTTCAGCAGCCGGATCGCGCGGGGCTGGTTGACGGAGAGCTCGGTACGGACGCGGCTCACATTGACGAAGCCGTCGTCCTCGCGCGGCAGCTTCTGTACGAGCGGGAACAGTTCGGCGTCCGTACGGGCAGGCGTACCGGTACGGGTGGCGGTGGCCGTCGCGGTGGTACGCGAGCGGGCCTGGGCCGTACTGGTACGCGCGGCCGGGACGCCGTCCAGGGGAGCCGTCCGGGCGGTGACCGTACTGGTACGCGCCCCGCCCTCGTACGCGGCCGCGCTGGTATGGCCGGAGTGCTCCGTACCAGTACGCGCGGCCCCGTGCGGGGCTGCCTGTACGCCGCTAGTACGGGCGTTGTACGCGCTGGTCAGGCCCGCATTCGCCGCCGCCCGGGCGGTGTCGTGCGCGGTGCCGTGTACAGGCTCTGTACGAGCAGCGGGGGTGGCTGTCCGAGCGGGCGGCGTACTAGCTGACGGGCCGTACGAGTCCGTACCGGACGGGGCTGTACGGGCGGGCGGTGTACCAGCCGGGCCGTCGGGTCGGGCGGCTGTACTGGTACGTCCGTCCGTCCCGGTCGCGGTGTCCGTACCGCCGTGTCCGTCCGTACCGGCGTCGTGCATGAGCGTGTGGACGCGCCAGACGACGGCCACGAAGATCAGCACGACGAACGTCGTCAAAGGCCACGGTGCGGCCTTGCCCTCTTCCACCAGGTGCGCCTGGTCGGCCAGGTGGTAGGTGACGTTCGCCGACGCCATCAGCAGCAGCGCCGGTGCGATGTCGCGCTTGGTGCGGAACGCGGTGACGCAGTACACGTCGATGGACACCGGCAGGAGCGGGGCGACGTACTTGTTGATGCCGACCATGTGGGCCAGCTCGTACTCGCCGGAGGCGGCGAGGCCGATGCCGGCGGCCAGCGCGATCCACGGGGCCATCGTCCACGCCTTGCTGCTGAGCTTGTGGTGCCAGCCGCGCCAGCGGGAGTTGGCCCGCTTCGCCTCCCGGGCCTCATCCAGCAGCCGGCGGGCCCTGGCCTCGTCGGCCTGGGCCCGTTCGGTGATGCCGCGCGCCTTCTTCTCCGCGTCCGAGGTGATGCGGTCGGCCTCCTTCTGGGCGGCCTCCCGCAGTTCCCGGGCGACGGTCTTGGCCTCGTCCCGCAGCAGCTCACGCTGCTTGTCGCAGGCCGCCTTGAGCGTGCTGAGTTCGTCGGCGAGGGCCTTGCGCTTGCCAGCGGCCTCCGCATCGAACTCGTCAGTGAGCTTGCGCAGCTTCTCGCGCAGTTGTGCACGGGCCTGCTCCGCTTCGGCGTGCGCGGCCGCAGTGTGGCGGTCGGCCTCGCGGCGCCGTTCGTCGGCGGCCGCGACCGCATCCGCGTACAGCTTCTCGGCCTCCGCGCGCCGGGCGTCGTACTGGCCGGCCGAGGTCTGGGCGAGCTCGGCGAACCGCTTACGGGCCTGCTCCAGTTCGCGGCGGGCGGCGGTGACCAGCTCGTCGGCCTGCTCCTGCGCCCGGCCGAGGAGGGCACCGGCCTGCTGGCGCCGCTCCTCGACCAGATCGCTGACCTCGGCGAGGTCGGCTTCCGCCAGGCGGCGCAGCTCGGCAAAGGCTTTGCCGGCCGCGTCTCGGTCGGTGGCAGCCAGCTCGGTGAGGTCGGCGGCCTGCGTGCGGGCCTCGGTCACCAGGTTTTCGGCACAGTCGCGGGCTGCGTCCAGCATCTGACGGGCCTCGAGCTCGGCCTGTTCCGTCAGCTCCGCCGCCCGCGTCCGCGCCTCTGCCACCGCTGCCTCGGCCTGGCGGGTGGCATTCCGCTCGATCGCCTCGGCAGCCCGGTCGGCGCGATTGCGGTAGCGGGCTGCGGCCGCGCGGGCCGCGGTGACGGCGGACTTCGCCTCCCGGCGGGCCTCCTCGCGGATCTGGTGCCCGTCGTGGTCGGCGGTGTCGGTGGCCTGGCGCAGACGGTGGCCGGCTTCCTCCGCCACCTCCACGAGGACCTGCCGGGCCTGCGCCCGGGCGTCCCGGCGCAGGTGCTGGGCCTGGGTGCGGGCCCGGCAGGTCAGCTCCTGCGCCTGGGCCCGGGCCTCGGCGAGGAGTTGCTCGCCGTGGTCCGTGGCGCGCTGCTGGACCGCCTTGGCGACCCGGTCGGCGCGGTTGCGGTGCCGGGCCGCGGCCGCGCGGGCCGCGGTGGTGGTGTCCTTCGCCTGCCGACGTGCCTCCTCCAGGGCCTGCTGCGCATCGCGGGCGAGGTCACAGGCATCGGCTGCCCGGTCCCGGACATCGGCAGCGTTCTCGCGGGCGGCGTCGTGCAGGGTGGTGGCGGTCTGGTGCGCCAGGTCCACGATGTCGGCGGCCCGGTCGTGGGCATCCGCGTCACGCTCAACAGCCGTACCGATGAGGGAGGCAGCGGTCTGCCGGGCGCTGTCGATGAGGTCGGCGGTACGGTCGCGGGTGTCGGCGGCCTGCGCGTCGGCCTCCGGCCACGCGGCGGGCACCGCCGGCTCATGCGGGGCGGCCGGTGCGGCGGACGGACGCCGCGCCGGTGCCGTCCTCTTGGCTGCGTTCTTGTTCTTAGTGGGCGGCTTGTTCTTGGTGCGGGTCGCGGTGCGCGCGGCCATGCCTTTCCTCTCTTCGTGCAGCGGATGGACGACTGTCCGGCTCCCCACCGCCCTGCCCGTGCCGTCAACGAAACCGGCACAGGCATGGGGAGGCAGTCGGCAGGCAGGGGGCTTCAGCGGACCCAGCGGCCGTCGCGGATGAGGGCGGTACCGTCCTTGAGGGTGAGGTCGGTGAGGAAGGGCGACAGCGTGGTGCCGTCCAGCGCCCGCCGGGTGAATTTGGTCGCCCACAGGTCATGGCCGTCGCGGGTGCCGAACAGGTGGACCTGGGTGTCGAAGGCGGGCTCCAGCGCGGCAGCGGCGTTCTCGGCCCGCGACTCGCTCGGTAGGACGAGCGTGCCGCACGAGTCATTGATGCCGATCAGGAACAGCTCGCGCAGCTCGAAACCGCGCACGTCCAGCACGCTGAGCACCGGCTCGGTCGAGCCGTGGGTGTAGACACCGTTGGGGTGGGTCTTCACCCAACGGCTGGTGCCGAATCGGCTCATGTCAAAGGCCATCGGTGTCTCCATTCGTCATCGGTCCGGGCTGTCCGGCTCCCTTGCGACTCCGCCCGTCCCGGAGACCAGGACGGGCGGAGCAGGCAGCTGGCAGATCGGTCAGTGGGTGACGCCGTAGACGAAGACCGCGACGTGGGCGAAGAAGACGAAGGCGTAGAGGGACTTCCTCATGAGGTCCTTTCGGGCGAGGCGTGGATGTCGTGGACGTGATGGCCCGCCTTGAACGCCGCTTGTGCCGCCCGGTCAGCGCGGGCGAGCAGCGTGCGAGCCAGCGGGTGCCCCACGCCGTGGCGGCCGAGAACCCGCGCCGCCAGGTGGTACGCAGCGCGGGCACGGCCTATCGGGGTGGTGTTCAGGAGGGGTTCTTTCCGCTGTTCGAGCCGGAGGAGCGGCGGTTGTCCGCGTCGACCTTCCGCCTCATCGCTTCACGCTCGGCGTCCGTCATTCCGCTCATGCCGCACCCCGCATCCCGGTACGGGTGGCGCCCTCGGGCAACACCGCGGGGGAGAGGGCCTGGTCCCAGTCCTCCGCCGGGGTGTCCAGCTCGCGGTTGAGGTCCTCCTCCGTCGCCGCGACCGGGGGCAGGGGAAGAGGCAGGCGGTCCCGCATCTCATCCAGCGTGCGCGGCGCACGCCGGGAGACGGCGATACGGGCGTCGGCGGTGCGTCGGCGGTGCCGGACCTCGGCGTGCAGACGGTCCAGCGCCTCGGTGCTCTGGGCGCGGCGGGCCCGCCAGGCGTCCAGGCGCCGGACGGCGTCCTCGGCCTCGTAGCCGCGGCTGTCGTCGTCGCGCTCGATGTCATCGATCGCACCGCCGGTCGGAGCGGTGATCACGCATGCGATGCTGTTCATTCAGGGCCTCCTAATTAGGTCCTGTATGGACAGCCCCGGAGCTCTCACCTTCCGGGGCTGTCGCCGTGGAGCGGGCGGGCTGCCCGGCTCCCGTCACCTCTCCTTCCGGCTGGGCCGGAAGGAGAGGATCAGGCAGCCGTCAGACCTGCTCGAACGCGATCGCGCTCATCACCTGCGTGCCGTGCAACGCGATGACGGTGAGGAGGTTGCCGTCGGGGGTCGTGAGCCGGTCACCGTGTTGGCACCGATCAGCCGGTACGCCTCCTCCGAGGTCAGCCCGTCGACCGGCGGGAGTCGGGCCGATGAACTGGTGGGTGATCAGGGAATCCATCCTTGGGGCCTCCTGACGAATGAGGGGTGGAGCGGGTAGTCCTCCGCGCTCTCCACCGCTCACCGGTCCGCCTGCAGCGGGTCGGTGAGCGACTGGGCAGCGCGGGGCTGCAAAAGGTTGGTGAAGGCGCGGCCCTTGCAGCCGCGCCTGCCTCGGCTTTTGCGGGAGCCGAGGTGCCCGCCGGGTGTGCGCATGGGCCCCTCGCCCCGACACCGTTCCCGGTGTGCCGAGGGTCGTCGTAGGCAGCCTGTGAGGGCCGTCCATGCCGTTACCAGTTCTCGTGTGCTCCGCCCGTGACAGGCGGTTCGCCGGCGCCTTTCGGCGCGTAGGTCCAGGGGTATCTGGTGTCCCTGCATGACCTCCCGGGGTTCCGGCCCGGAGCCTTTTATGTCGACGCGGGCACAACCCGCGCGATGAGATCTCAAGAAACGGACGCTCCGACAAGCCGTGGTCTACGGCGCCCGCCCCGCGAGGGGAGGGGACTTGGCGGGCGTGAGGGGCCGAGGGTCCGGCTCCCTCATCCGGCGCCGCCGCGGAGCGGTTCCGGGTGGGGGAGCCGGGTCCGCGAGGACCCGGCGGAGCTAGGCCGCGAACGGCAGGGGCTCGGTGGCCGGCGGCGCGATGCGCAGCTGCGCGGCGTAGGGGAGGAGTACGTCGACCAGGCGCTCGCGCACCTGGGCGGTGATCGACGGGTCGGAGGCGACGATGTCCCGGGCTGCGTCTCGCCGAGCCGCGATCTCGGCGCCGGCCTCCACCGACTGCTGCATCCGCAGGGCGGGGTCGCAGGCCACCACGGCAGCTGCGTACCGGGCCATCTCGCGTCGTGTGCCCGCCGGCTCGTACATGTCGAGGGGGGTACCGAACGCGATGTCCAGGTCGACGGGACCGAAATCTGGCAACTCCACGGCTACGGCGTCCAGCAGGGCGACCGTCTCGGTGTCGAAGTGCTCGGTGGCGAGGCTGGCGGTGGGGCGGCGGGTGATCTTCACGGGGTGGGGCTCCTTCCGGGTGGCGGATAGCAGGCAGGGCGCACGTAGGTACAGGTCACCCCCACCGAGGTACTTGATGTACCTTTCGGCGAGAACGAAGGTACATTCAATCGCTCATCACGGCAAGCGTTGTACCTTCATGAGCTAGCGATGTACCTTCAAGAGGTAGGGTCCGAGCGATCGAGAGGGAGACGCCGACATGCCGTACAGAGGACCGGGCAAGGGGTACGCCGACGTCGCAGCCCACTTCCGCCAGCAGATTCAGAGCGGCGAACTCGCCCCGGGGGACACGCTCCCTTCGGTCGCGGACATCCGTTCCGAATTCGACGTCGCAGCTAAGACCGTCAGTCGCGCTCTCGCCCTCCTGAAGAGCGAGGGCCTCGTCGCGGCCCGAGGCGCTCTTGGGACGGTCGTGACGATGTCGCCCACGGTGATCACAGGGGCCGACCGGATCGACCGCATGGCGAGGAACGGCCTGCGCTACGCCCCCGGCGAGACCTCGGCAGGACACCAGGTGATGCGCAGGTCGGCAGTCGACCCCGAAGTATGTGAGGCGCTGAGCCTCGAACCCGGCGACGAGGTCGTCATCCGGATCCGGACCTTCCGTCAAGGAGACAAGGCCACGTCGGTCGGGGTTTCCGTCTACGCCGTGCAGGCGACCAACATCGTTCCCGAACTCGCGGATCCGGACCGGATGGAGCGGTACTGGGCAGACATCTACACCGAGCGAACCGATCGGGAGGTCGTGAAGGGCCAGCGCACGGCACGAGCACGGCAGGCATCGCAGGACGAGCTGGAAGCACTGGAGATCGATGCGCCGCAGCACGTGTCCGTTGCCGTACTCGTCACATCGCAGACATTCCATGACGAGAGCGGCCCTCTCGCCTACTGGGAAGATGTCTACGCCCCTGGCACCCAAATGCCCATTTCGGGCTAGCCGCCGTTGCTCGTCGACGCTTGCTCGTTCCACCGGTTGCCCCCTCCGACCTCTTTGGCGTGTGGGGGCAATCACACCGGCGGCGGCGGAAATGGAACATCACAGCGGTTTGTCGAAGCCCATGCGCACTTCCATTCACGGGTTTTCAACATCCGCGTACACATGGGATTTGAGGCCCGAGACCTAGGCTCGCGGCCATGATGATGACGGAGGGGAACAGGGTGGGGAAGCTCAATCGAGCAGGGTGGCGGCCGGACCGGCTGCGGGAGCAGCGGGAGGCACACGGCCTGACTCTGGAGAGGGCAGGTGAACAGCTTCGGCAGGTCGCCGAGCAGGCCAAGCTCAAGGGCGTCCCCGCCGCGAATCCTCAGACTCTGTGGCAGCACGAGCAGGGTGAGGTCTATCCGGGACCGCACTACCGTCGCGCCTACTGCCTCCTCTACCGGGCAACTGAGCCCGACCTCGGTCTCCGCGCTGCGCTGCCGGGCGAGGAGACGAGTTTCAAGCTCACGCCGATGGACGACCGCCTCAACGGGTCGCACGTTCTGGCCGTCGAACGAGCCATTCACCGCATCGCCCCTGGTAGCGGCGACGCCGACCACCTTGCTCTGCAGCAGCGCATCATCGATGCCTGGAAGCGGAGGCACACCGGTGGGGACCCGCACCGCCCCGTCCTGATCCTGGTCGGTGGGTACGCCGGCAGCGGGAAGACCGAGCTGGCGAGGTTCTTCGTCCAGCTCACCGGCTGGCCGCTGCTCGACAAGGACCCGCTCACGAGGCCGCTCGTGGAGAAGCTGTTGGTCGCGCTGGGTGGTGACGCAAACGACCGGCATACCGCTCTGTACCGGGAGAACGTTCGGCCGGTGGAGTACGACTGCTTGATGCAGTCGGCCATGGCCAACATCCGGTGCGGGATCAGCACGGTGCTCAGCGCACCATTCATCGCGGAGATGACGGACGCGGCCTGGATGCAGCGCCTGGCCAACCGTGCAGGCTCGCTGGGCGTCGATGTCTTCCCGGTGTGGGTGCGCTGCGATGAGGAGTCGATGCGCGAGTACATCGGTTTCCGTTCCGCGGCGCGGGACGCGTGGAAGCTGTCGCGGTGGGAGGACTACATGTCGACGATCGATCTGGAGCTGCGCCCGGCGGTGCCGCATCTGGTCGTCGACAACCGGCTGGGGGCTGCTGTGTCGCTCGCGGACCAGGCCCGGCAGGCGTTGGGGGCGGTGTACGCATGAGTCGGCAGGGCGTGATCCTCTACGGTCCGCCGGCGGCGGGCAAGGACACCGTCACCACGGCGCTCACCAAGCAGAGCCCGCGGTACGCCCAGTTCGCGCGGCTCAAGGTCGGGACGGGCAAGTCCAACGGCTACCGGATGGGTACGGCGGAACGGCTGCGTGAGCTGGAGGCTGCGGGCGACGTCGTCTATGCGAACGCGCGGTACGGCAACACATACGTGCTCGACCGGCCGGGTCTGGACACTGCGTTCGCGGCCGGGGTGCCAGTGGTGCACCTCGGACAGGTCGACGGCATCCGCGCTCTGGTCGACGGTTACCCAGCAGCCTGGACGGTTGTGCTGCTGTGGTGCCCGCGCGAGGTGACCGAGCAGCGATCCATCGGCCGGGGCGACAGCGACACCACGGCGCGCCTGGCGGCGTGGGATGCGACCCGCGAGGACCTGGACACGCACCCGGACCTGGCCTGGGATCTGACCGTGGACACCACCGCGGTGTCACCGCAGGTGGCCGCGCGGCTCATCGACCAGGTGCTCGTGCAACGGGCGGGAGCAGCGACGGCATGAGCGTCGGCTACGGCTGGGCGAGTCGGTCCAGGGCGTCGGTGAGCGTGAGCTCGCTGTCGTCCTTGGCGTCGTGCCACCGTGCCAGCGTGGACACGGCCGCGCGCAACATCTCCGGCGGCAGCCCGGCGGCCGCAAGCGCGTCGGCGGCTTCCTCCAGCTCCGGACCCCAGCGCCAGGCACGCGCGGCGGTCTTGGCGACGTACTGCGGCTCGGACAGGTACGAGTCGGTGCGCCGGGAGGCGACCTCGATGAGCTCCTGGTCGACGCCGTACTCACGGGCCATGCCGACCGCAAGCGCAACCAGCACGCGCGAAGTCTTCTGGAAGCTCGCGTACGACAGCTTCAGCGCGGACGCCGTCCCGACCTCCGTGCCCAGCACCGCCGTCCGGACGGCGGTGCATGCGAACAGCGCCTCGATCCGCTCCGCCGCGTCGAGCGGTCCGGACAGGTACAGCGTCGGAGTCTTGCCGCGTACCGGTGGGGAGCCGACGACGCCGCCGTCCACGACGATCGCGTCCGGCCCGAGCAGCGCGGCGATCCGCTGCGCCCTCTCGGGGTTGATGGCGTTCGCCTCCACATACACCCCGGTGAAGCCGTGCTGGGCTACGTCGCCGGCCAGGTCTTCGGCGGCAGCCGGCGGGCAGAGGCTGATGACGATGTCGCTGCGGTCCAGCAGCTCGCGCAGTGTGGGCACCGGGGTCAGACCGAACTTCTCGGCGCGGGCCGCCGATGCAGTGCTGCGCCCGGCTTCGCACCACAGGACGTCTGCGTTCACCGCGGCGCAGGCCGCGACCGCGGCGCCCATGCTGCCGGGGTGGAGGATGCCGACGGTCGGCTGGTCCATGGTGCTACTCCGTCTCGTTGAGCAGGATGGTGATGGCGTCAGCGACGTCGGCGACGACGTAGTGTGCGGCGGGAAGGCCGTCGGGCCAGGGACGGCCGCGCAGCCAGATGGTGCGCAGTCCGGCCTGGTGGCCGCCGCCGATGTCTCCGGCCGGGTTGTCGCCGACCATCCAACCGCCGTCCGCGAGGCTAACGCCGCAGCGGGTGGCCCCAAGTTGAAAGAGGCGCAGGTCCGGCTTACGGATCTCCAGGTCGCCCGAGACGGCGACACCATCGACCAGGTCGGCGAGGCCGGTCGTGGCCAGTTTGGCCCGCTGGATGTCACCGGCCCCGTTGGTGACGACGCCGATCGTCCACGCGGCCGCGCGCAGACGAGCCAGGCCCTCGAGGACTTCGGGACGGCAGGTGACGGCGGCCGACATGAGGTCGACGTATTCCTGCCACAGGTCCGCCGCGGGCACATCCAGGCCGAAGGCTTCCCGCAGTCGGGCGAAATCGTCGGCGTTTGCGCGGTCGGCCAGCTCGGTGCGCAGCCACTGTTCGGCATCTGGGGGGAGCGTGTGGGAGCGGCACAGGCTGGTCACGGCATCGCTGAGCGCCGACTGCCGATCGGCCAGCGTGCCATCCAGGTCAAAGAACACGAGGCGTGCCACGGGCACGGACCCTATCGGGCCTCGCGTGGCATGCGACTCACGGTGACGGCCACTCCCGGACGGAGATCGCGTCGTGTATCTTTCAGGGAACCATCGATCTTGAAAGGCTGCGCCGTGACCGACCCGGACCGCTTGAAGCGGGTCGATGCCCTACTGGACGACGTCCTGCCGCCGCCGCCCGTGCGCGCGAAGCTGCGCCTCGCGGCCGGCCTCACCCAGCAGGAAGTCGCAGAGGCTGTGGGCGTGAAGCGCCTTGCCGTAGCCCGTTGGGAGCTGGGCCAGACCCACCCCCGACGCCCCCACCGAGCGGTCTACATGCACCTGCTCAAGCGGCTCGCGGAGCGATATCCCGAGGCCGCTGAGCTGGATGAGGGCATGCCGACGCCAGCCTCGGATTTGAGGGGGTCGGGATGACCTAGGGCCATCAGCCGTGCGCGCCGAAAGAGGACTCGCAATCCTCTGGCCTCGCACGGCCCGTCCACCGCCTGAATTCGCACCCAGCGCGGGCGCTCAGGTCTCGGTTCGCACCCGATCCTGAGCTGCGGCTCACCGAGCCGCTCATATCTCAACCGGCCCCTTACCAGGGCCAACACCGGCCACTAACCACGGCCACCACAGCCGCAGCAGCACCAGCTGCGCACCACCGAACAAGGCCCGGCAGTACAAACCGCCAGCCCCCACCACAGGGGCTTCGGCGGCCCAACACCACAGAGAGGAGAGGAGAAGCTCCCCGCCAGTTGTGGCTGCCCGCTCCTCGCGGATTGGGCGTCACCTACCTCCATAAGGAAGTCGGTCTTCGTCATAGTGCACGACCAGCGTCCTCATTGCCAGGCGGTCACCGCCCGGTTCACCCCCATCTATCCGCTTCACGGCTTTGAGAATGGCCCTCAGCGGTATGTTTTTGCGTCCCGCGTGGCGGAATTCATTCGCAGGAACCTGCCGGAACACTCCCGCCTGACGGGACCGCTCGCATGCGCGCGCTCTGTCCACAGGGGATCCCGGTCAGGGTGCCGGATGAAGATCTTTTCGGCGCCTGTCACAGCTGACTCTTGGGCCGCCCCCTCTCTGTACGTGCCCCCTTCCTGTATCACCCCTGCTGTCCTCACCCCCCGCCCCAGCCCCCTGTCCGCATCCGCGTCCGTGGGGGTGGGCCGATGACGGGCACGAAGATGCCGGTGCGCCGGCAGCGAGTTCGGGTGCCGATGCGGCTGGTGTCGTCGTCGGCGCCCGACGTCGCACTGTCCGTCTACGTGAAGGTCAAGGCCCTCGGGGCTCGGCCGGAGGGGTGCCAGGCGCGGGCGGAGACGATCGCGTCGTACCTGGGGCTGTCGAAGCCATCGGTGGAGCGGGGCCTGACGGCCCTGTCGCATCCGGCGTCGGATGGAGTGGTGGAGCTGCGTTCGGAGCGGCGGACGCTGCGGGGCGGGCGGGGTATGTCGGCGGTGCGCTCGGTGCGGCCGATGCATCGGGGGGAGGCGTTCGTGTGGCTGCCGGTGGCGGCCGCGGAGGACCTCACCCCCCGGCAGCTGAGGGCGTACGCGGTGATCGCATACGCGGAGCAGATGCGTATCGCGCTGACCGAGGCCGAGTTGGCCGGTCAGCTGCTGCACCACTCGGGCAAGCGGGCCGGCCAGCCCATCACTGCGGCGGCGGCCGGTGAGGTCGTCGACGGCCTGGAGGCCGCGCGGTGGGTGACGGTGCAGCGGCGCGCGGGCGCGCAGGGCCGCCACCGCTTCGTCGCTCATGACATCGCCCCGACGGCCGCTGAGGAGGTCGACGAGCAACCGGTCGCGGACGCGTCGCAGACCGCCCAGGAGTGCCCGCAGGAGCCGGTGGACGACGCTGCGCAGGACTCGGGCAGTCTGTTGGTTGGTGAGGGATCGGGTTCGCTGGTTGGTGAGGGATCCCTCGCGAATAGGGAATCACCTACGACTGACTCACCTGATGACGAGCGCGCGTTGTTCTCATCCGCCGTAGGCGAGGTACCGGTAGTAGACGCTGGGGAGGACCCGGCTGGTGCGGATGCGCGTACGAACGCCGCGGGCGGTCTCGCGCTGCGCGCGGATGAGAAAGACCAGCCCGCCGACTCGAAGCCCAACGGCGAAAAGCGCACCAGCAGCGGGCGGTCGTTGTACACCGGACCGCAGCTGTCAATGAGCCCTCAGATCTACGCGGTGCTGGAGCCGGTCCACTGGCTGCTGGCCCGGGTGAACAGTCCGTTCGTGGAGCGAAAGATCGCCCGGGAGGTCAGCCGTCAGCTGGCGGGCGGGATGGACGCTGAGCGCCTGCAGCACCGGCTGACCGCCCGGTTCGCCGGGACTTCGCCGTCGGAGATCCGTGACCCGGGCCGGTGGCTCCTCGGAGTGGCGCTGCCGCGCTGGGGCTGCGGGCACCTGGACTGCGAGACCGGCGTGCTGTGGTCCAGCGGCCGGTCCTGCCCGGTGTGCGACGACATCGTCGCCGACCGGCACGCCGAGCGGAAGCGCGTGCAGCATGAGCAGCGGCTGGCCGCTGGACTGTGCCCGGAGCACGGCCGGCGGCTCGGTCCGTCCGGCGCGTGCGGTGAGTGTGAGCCCGACCGTTCGGCGCCTGTGGTCCCGGCGCAGCGCGAGTTGGCCGGTCCGCCACGCGGTTCCTGCACTGAGTGCGGCTGCCGGATCTTCTTGGTCGGTTCAGCCCTCACGGACGGCCTGTGCAAGCTCTGCCGCACCGAGGCAGCCGACGCTTCGGCCGTGGAGCGTCTCGCCCTGGCCGAAGCGGCCGGAACGGTCAGCTGCTCCGGCGTTGGTGGAGTGCCGTGCAGCCGTGGCGCCCTGCCGAACCGGAGCGTGTGCGCGCGGCACTTGGCTGAGGTACTGGCGCTGACCGAGGCGGAGGCGTCCTGATGCACGAGACCGTCCATCTCGACCGCAACGGTGGGAGCGAAGGGCGTGACGACATCTGGTTGGATGCGGTGTCGGGTACGGGCAGCAGTCGTTGGGCAGTTGCTGGCGTAGCCGGCCGCGGTATTGGAGGGGTGAGCGGTGAGTGACCGCAGTGGGATCGAATGGACCGAGGCCACGTGGAACCCCACGACCGGCTGTGACCGGGTGTCGCCGGGGTGCGACAACTGTTATGCGCTGGCTCTCGCGAAGCGGTTGAAGGCGATGGGCTCGGAGAAGTACCAGGCCGACGGAGATCCGCGAACCTCCGGTCCTGGGTTCGGGTTGACGGTGCATGAGGGCGCCCTGTCGGTGCCGTACGGGTGGCGGAGCCCGCGGACGGTGTTCGTGAACTCGATGTCGGATCTCTTCCATGCCCGGGTTCCGTTGGACTTCGTGCGCCGCGTGTTCGCGGTGATGGCGGATACGCCTCAGCACACCTACCAGGTGCTGACTAAGCGGGCCCGCAGGTTGCGGCAGGTCGCCGATCGGTTGGAGTGGCCGTCGAACCTGTGGATGGGTGTGTCGGTGGAGACCTCCAAGGAACTGGCGCGGGTCGATGATCTGCGGCGGGTGCCGGCTGCGGTCCGGTTCCTGTCGTGTGAGCCGCTGCTCGGCCCGCTCGACGGTCTGGACCTGGGCGGTATCGACTGGGTGATCGCCGGTGGGGAATCCGGTCCCCGGCACCGTCCGCTGGATGAGAGCTGGGTGACGGGGATCCGAGACGTATGCGTTGAGGCCCAGGTGGCCTTCTTCTTCAAGCAGTGGGGTGGCCGTACACCGAAGTCGCAGGGGCGGGAGTTGCAGGGGCGCACCTGGGACCAGATGCCGTTGCCGGCAGCCGCGTAGCCCCAGGGCGACACAGTTTCAGGCAGTTCGGGGCAATGCCCGGGGCGGCTGGACTATGAGGTTTCGGGGCTTCGGGCCCTGCCCGTTGGTAGCTGTTCCGCCTTCCTGGTGCAGGTGCTTGACCGCTTTGCGTGCGACGGGCTCCTTGACCTGCCCGTAGTAGGTGCCGAAGAGCTCCAGGGTGTGGTCGACCAGTTTGATCGGCCGCCCCTTTCGAAGGAGGGCTTCCAGGTTCCTTGCAATGGCTGGCACTGCTTCCGCTTCCAGCCGCGTGGGGTCGGGGCGCATGGAGAACAGCGCGCCGTCCATGAGGTCCAGGGTGTCCCACCAGGCATCTCGGGCGCGGGCCACTGCGTCTCCGAACACCCATAGGCCGTGCTGGCTGCGGGTAGCGAAGACCAGGTGGTAGACGGCGGTGGTGTGATGGGGGGCCTTGTAGACGGGGACGGACCGGACAGACATCCCGGTCGCTCTGCCCAGCCGCTTGGCGTACTCCCTGGCGACGGCTTCGTCCACGGGGACGCCAGCCTTGGCGGCGGCTTCGGCGCGGGGGCCACCGGTGTAGTACTCCCGCCACCAGGTGCCGCCGCACACGGCGTCGAACCTCTGCGAGGAGGCTTCAAGGCCCTTGTCGGAGCGAGCATTGCCGCCCAGGCGGCGCACCGCCATCATGCTGAAGTTCATCAGCAGCTCGGTCGGAGGCCACGCCTGCTTGGGGCGTTTGTGCGCCAGGACGTTCACGAGCTGGTCGAAGGGCAGGCACAGTCCGCACGGGTCAAGGAACAGGAACAGCGGCTCGCCGGTTGCCGCCGCCATGACCTGTGGCAGGACACTGCTGACGTCGCCATTGTGCACCTGTGCTCGAACGCCCTGGTCGCGGTAGGACTCCGCCACGGCCGACAGTCGGGCGAAGGACTCGGCCTTCCGCTCGACGAAGAAGCACGACCACTGCACGCTGCGCTGACGCTGGTGGTCGCACGCCACGCGCATGGCGATTTCCGCGGATGCCTCGGTGCCGTCCTCGTACCGGCCCTCTCCGGCGTAGCCATCGAGGTAGACCACCCGTTTGTTCCGCGAACCGGTCATCCCACCGAAGGACGGTATGTAGCTGCTCAGCAGCTTGTGCTTGAAGACGCTCGGCAGCCCGCGGGCCGACCAGTACTCACCATCCGTGCTCGACGACATGCCGCATTCCCCCTCAGAATGATGCTCCCCGCATCACAGAACGCCACGAACATTGTCCGATGCGTGACGCTCAGGACGCCAGACCACGGTTCCGGGGAGCAGCCGGGTGCATCAGGCGCGTCGGGTTGGCGACCCCGCTGGACTTGATGCCAGGTCAGGCTGTGGAAGGCACTCGATCAGTGGGTGCCTCTACAGTCATCGACACTGGATTCACGTGCCAGAAGGCTGGCCTGAACCGGGCCAGCCTGGACGTTGCTCCCCGCGAACTGCGCCGCCGGCTCACCTCTGAAGCTTCCTGGTACGGCTCGGGGTGGCCCGGCGATGGGCTGGCTCGTTCACCCGTTATGAATCCTTCTTTGCTGTCTCAACGAGATGCCGCTGCTGTGTGCGGGGTGAGTCGGTCCACTATCCGTCGTCGTCGGGATGCGGGGAGATTCCCCAATGCTGTACGAGATGGTGTGCTCGGTTGGCTGATTCCGGAGGACGACTTGCGTGCGGCCGGGCTGCAGTTGTCTCGGTCAGCAGTTCCCGCGGGGCGAATCGAGGCTGACCCGGCGATGGGGTCCGACAGCCGAGACGTCTCGGTGCTGGAGCGGCAGCTGGTCGAGGAGTGTCACCGCTGTGAGTTGGCGGAGGCGGAAGTTGGTCGGCTCCGTCAATTGCTCGGTCTCCAGGAGCAGCAGTTGACCGTGCTTCGGCGTGCTCTGCACGTTCTGACCGCTGATCCCCTGTCCGGAAGTGGTCCACGAGGCGCGGGGCAGGTGCAGGGTGAGGGCGGCGTTGTCCGGCCACGGGGTGAGGCGGGGGCCGGCGAGGGGCACGGGTGAGGCCGCTGGCTGGTCCCGTCACCGTGCCCTGCGACGGACACACTGACGATCTCGTCGTCGCCACCGCCGGAGAGCTGCCGGCCGCCCGCCTTCGATACCGGGATGCAGCGCCTGGCCGCCGACCCCTACGGGCACGGATCCACCCCGGTCAAGGCCGACGCCGACCGGCGCGAGGCCACCGTCAGCGGGGCCGTCGTCCGCTACTACGTCAGCAACGCCGTGCTAACCGTCACCGTCGTCCACGTCGTCTACGTCTAGGCAGCGGCCGCGTCCCGCCGGGACGTTTCCGCACCGCGCATTCGCCCGGACGGGTGCTGACGGGCGGCGGCACGGCCGGCTGAGACGGTCAGCTCTCGTGTGGCAGCGGACCTTGGTTGACCGATCTACACGGGCGGCAAGCTGTCGGGAAGATGGCCACCACTGATCACGGCGAGTTGGTCAATCACGGGCAGCAACGACACGAGGCGGTCGGCGGAGCGGTCGGCCCAGGCACGTACAGCCTCCTCTGCCATGGCCACCAGCTCAGCATCTGTCCGAGCCAGGATCGGACCGCTGGCACGCAGTCGGTCGAGTGCGTAGTCCACATCGCCCAGGACCGCTCCCTGCGGGGTCCCCGCCGTGAGCATCTCGCCCTGCGTGTGCCCAGCAGCCAGTCCGTGGAGGGCCGTGTACAAATCCCAAGCCGCTGTCTGACGCTCGTCACCGCTCACCAGGCCATACTTTCACCCGCCGCCACCAGCACCTTCCCAAACGTGGCACAACTGTCCGCTGCGGGTGGAAGCTACGGGGCGAGGCTGCGCCGGTGGTCGCGAAGCTGGGCGTATCGGTCTCCAACACCAAGACCCGCCGTCTGCTGTAGCGGTGCTGAGGCGCGATCCAGTTTTTCGGAGTTCGGCGGTCTGCGGACGTCGAGAACGTGCCACTGGCTCCGTCCCAGGGACATCAGCGGCCACCACCAGCCGCACGAGGAAGAAGGAGAAACCAGCATGGCGATTCAGCGGATGGACAACGTCGGCATCGTCGTCGAGGACATGGATGCCGCCATCGCGTTCTTCGTGGAACTCGGTATGGAGCTGGAGGGCAGGGCGGAGATTGAGGGCCTCTTCGCCGACCAGTGCACCGGACTCGACGGCGTCCGCTGTGACATCGCGATGGTCCGGACCCCAGACGGTCACAGCCGGCTCGAGCTGGCGAAGTACCGCAGCCCCGCAGCGATCAGCGCCGGGCCACGCAACCAACCGCACAACATTCCGGGCACGCACCGCGTCATGTTCGCCGTCGACGACATCGAGGACACCGTTGCCCGCCTGCGCCCTCACGGCGCCGAACTCGTCGGCGAGATCGCCCGGTTCGAGGACAGCTATCTGCTCTGCTACCTCCGCGGCCCGGAGGGCATCATCGTCGGACTAGCCGAGCAACTGCGCTGAGTGCGCAGGAGTCGCGCTTCGAGGACCGGGGAGCGCCCGAGCACGGCGATGGATCCCCAGAGTTCTCGGCGACTCGGACGACCTCCCGCCTCTGGCGATCATTCCGGAGACGGCAGCGTGGACTGGGCGTCTTACGACCTTGCCCCTTCGTTTTCGTTGTGCACCAGCGCCGGTCGACTCGTCGACCGCGGTGATGTCGATGACGACCAGATCCGGCTCGCATGCCCGTGGAGGGCTACAACAGCGGACTGGTGTACGGGCCCCGCTTCGGCTCACCTCCGTCAGCTCCATCAAGCCGCCGGCGGTCCGCTCCAGGACCTGCGCCCCGCACCTGGCCCGAGGACTGCACCCCTGGCCCCGTCTTCCCCGACACGCGCCTGACCGCCGACGCCGACCTCATCGCCGACGGCATGCTGATCGACTTCAAAAGCACCCGCCACCCCCACACGCTCCGCAAAGCCGACGCCTGGCAACTGCTCGGCTACCTCCTGCTCGACACCGCCGACCACCACCAAATCGACACCGTCGGTCTCCACCTCACCCGCTCGGACACACTGGTCAGCTGGCCCGTCGAGGAGTATCTCGACCTGCTCGGCGCCTGCCGCCGCGACCTGCCGGCCTTCCGCGCCACGCTCAACGAGCTGCTTGAGGAATGCGTCGCCGACGCCGAACCACACACCCATGAAGACGTTGATCGCATCGAGCGGCTCCTCAGACGCCTGGCCCCCGAAATTCCGCCAGGACACTGCGAGGTCTGCGCACAACCGCGCCCAACTGCTGCCCGCCGGAACTACTGCTCGTGCTGGTGTGGCGTTCGCGCCCCCACCCTTCGTAAGCACGGCTTGCTGTCCAGCACCCCGGATGTGGCGTCCTCGGCAGGGTGAGTCGGCACGCGGTCTACCAGCTTGGTGATACGAGAGGGCGATCCGCTGATTCCGCTCGTCAGGCGATGGGGTCGATGGCCAGCACAGCGATTGTCTTCTGGCTGTAGCTGATGAAGAGGAGGGCGCGCACTCCGGCGACTTCAATCATGCGGTTTCTGTCATCGGCTTGACCCCAGGGCTGTGTGGCGAGGAGAGGGGCATCACAGGCGTCGGCGAGGGCGAGCATGAGGGGTTCGCTTGCGGCTGGGGGGAGCGAGTCCTGGACCGCTTCGATTCCGGGGTCGTATGTGAGCCGGTACAACGCTGTTCTCCTCGGTGGGGCGTCAGCGTCAACGTATCGGATCGGCGACTGTGCGTGACGGGAATCAGAAGATCAGGCTGCGCCGCGGCGGATGCGTTCGGCTGCGGCGAGTACCGAGTCTGTGCGGTCCACCCAGTCACCGGGTAGTTCCTCGCCGCGGTCGTCGGCTTCTGCCAGCTGGCGAGCGCGCTCGGCTGCGGCGAGGGTCCGTTCGGCGATGCCCTGCCACTTGGCGAAGACCGTGAGGACTTCGTGGGCTGGCGCCTTGTTGATCTCGCCGATGAAGCGGCTGGCCAGGGTGGGGCTACCGAGAGCATCGCGGATGGTTTCAATGGTCCACGGCTTATCGGTCATTGCCGCCCTCCAGGTGTGTAGCCGATCGCGAATAGACGCTATCGCAACAGCGAGCGCGCCAGTAAGAAACGAGAAACGAAAGACAATTGTCAAATATGTCAAAGGCATATGCCGACCGGCTGTGCGCGGCGTGCGGCCACCCGCACCGGGCCGAGGGCGCCGGACTGATCACCGCCCCGTCGCCGCCCGCCGCTGGACAGCGACGGGGCGGCGTCGTTGGTGTCAGACACGATCGAGCGATACGGCACAGGCCATGCGACAGCCGGATCCGGCCGAGGACAGCGAAACACCACCGCCCGGCTGGTGTGGTCGCCCAGGATTCGGTCGTGCCGAACTCCATGAACCCTCGTCGCGCGACGGCCGCCCTGGCCGCCATCGCGCTTGCTGCACTGTGTGCATCGGGCTGCAGCGCCGATTCTCCGCCCGAGCAGCAAAAGCGTCTGGACAAGGCCGCCGGCCTGGCCGAGTTCAAGGTCACATGCACCAAGGACATGTGGGACCGCACCCGCAAAAGCGGCCTCGACAAAAGGGACGACGACGAGTTTGACAAGGTCAAGCCGGTCAAGCTCGGCGGCGATCAAGGCAAACGCGGCCTGATCCAGGTCACGCTTACCGGCCCGCAGCTGGTGGAGTACCTGCGCAAACTCGACTACGACGCCCACGACGGTCCGCTCAGCGAGCCGCAGGACGAGCCGTTGGCGCGGCGCATGTACGACGCCATCGCCCCCGTCGTCGACCACATCAAACAGGGCCGGCCCCCGCAGACTGTGCCCCAGGCCGTCGTCGATGACGCGGTCGCCTCGGCACCCTCCGCCACCCCCGCTGGCAAGACCTGACCCGGCGGGAGAGGGGGAAGAGGGGGAAGTGTCGGGCATCGAGCCGGGGAGGTTCAGCAGCAGCTGCCCCTGCTCGGTGGTCCGGGCGGCTACGCGGCGGCTGGCGGCTTGGCTCGCCCGGCTTCGACCTTGGAGCGGCAGATCTGGCACAGCGGGTTGCCGCCGTGTCCGTATCGGTGGCAGGGCTGCTGACAGGTTGCGCACCTCCCGACATCTTTGGGAGGGCAGGTCAGGGCAACGGTGGTTGTGGGGGCAGGTGTGGTCACGGTGGAACCTTTCTTCTCAGCGACATAATCCACCCACCGCGGGGCGCATTCCCGCGGTCCGTGGCTCAGTCGATCTGGAGCTCACGCTCTGGGCGGCACAGCGAGCACGCTTCCACCCCGGCGGTCAGCGCCTCGATGGCCGCGCGCCGGGTTATCGGCCGTACCCGGGGCTGTCCGATGGTGCACTGGCCGTGGTGGATGGCCACCGGGCGCGGATCGGCGCCTACGGTCACCTGCACCGTCCAGGCCGGCGGCGGCGCAGCGCGAGCGGCGGCCTGACGGGCCGCCTCCTGTTCCTGCTCCCGTTGTTCGGCCTGTGCGAGGTGGCGGTGAACGCGCTCCAGCTCCAGCCGGAGGTAGGTCGCGATCACTTTCAACCGCTCCACGTCGTCAGGCAGCGGAGAAGATTCGTTCACGCGTTCGACTCTACGTCGGCGGGCCCTCAGGTGGCTCGCCCTCGTGGTGGTCGGCCCGCCGCGACCGCGCGGCCCGGACGCTCGCTTCGAGCGCGGCCATCAGGTCCACCGGCCGGCCTTCGGCGGGGCCCGGTGTGCGCGGAGGCTCAATGCCTTCCAGGCGAGCGGCGACAACTTGCTCCAGGGCGGCGTTGTAGCTGTCGTGCTCGTCCTCGATGCGGAAGTCCTCGCCGACGATGTCCATCAGGGTGCGGGCCAGGTGCAGTTCCTGGCGCCGCGGCGGCGAGGTGGTCGGTACGCCGATCCCTTCGCTGCTGCGCAGCTCCTCAGGCCACAGCAGCGTCTGCATCACGATGACGTCGCCGCGCGGTCTGAGCAGGGCGAGGGATTCGCGGGTGCGCATGGCGACCTTGGTGACGGCGGCCAGGCCGCTTTCGTGCATGGCATCGCGAAGGAGTGCGTACGGCCTGGCCGTGGCGGGGTCGCCGAGGCCGATGTAGTAGGGCTTGTGCAGCAGCAGCGGGTCGATCCGGCCCTCCGCCACGAAGGCCAGGACCTCGATGGCGCGGGGCGAGGCCGGCAGCGGAAGGTCGGCGAGGTCGTCCTCCGAGAGCACCACCACGCGCCCGTCGCCGGCGTCGTAGCCGCGAGCCACCTGGTCGTAAGGAACCTCCACCCCCTCCCGTTCGCAGATGCGCCTCAGCCGGATACGGCCGCCGCCGCACCGCGTGTGGACCTGGTGGAGCGGGACGGAATGCGGGGCGGTCGCAGCGTGGACGGTCACGGGGATATTGACCAGGCCCCAGGTGATTGTCCGCTTCGCGATGGTCTGCGCCATGCCCCCATCGCACCGCCGATACCGGCTGGTCGCACCCCGACCGTCGACCTCCGACCTCAGTCCCGGTTCGTGAACAGCCGCACCGCGTTCCCGGCGAGGCGGGGTCGGTGCTCGGGAGGCGCCCGCCACGTGCCGCTTTCGCATCACGTCGAGATCGCCGCGAGTCCCGTGCGTGTGCGCCGTTGGGGTCCCTCTGCGTGATCAAGCAAGCGTGGCGCAGGGCACTGGCGGGCGGGGAGACGCAGGGTCGCTGTGGCGCTGTGGCTGTGCCCGGCTCGTCTCCCCGACGCCGTCACAGGGCCGGCCACAGCGTCCGAGGCTCGATGGCTGGCGCCGGACCCCAGCCGCTGGACGGCGACGGGGCGGGGATCGCGTGACCGCCACGGTGCGCTCCTAGCTGTCCGGGTCCAGAAGTCGCCACCCGCGGGCCTTCCAAGCCCCGCTGTAGTCGCCGCGGCCCGGGAGGTTCATCACCGGCACGACGTGATCGGCGTAGACGAGGAAGGCCGCCACGGGACGCGCGGGACCACCTACGGGCCCTTTGCCGGTCTGGGTGATCCGCCAGCCGTTGCCCGGCACGACTCCCAGCGGACGCGTATCCGGCAGCTCCTCTACGGATTTGAACCCTTCTTGCTCCGCTGCCGGCACCACGCTGCCGGTCTTCGCGTCCAGCACCATCGCGGCGCCATCCGACTCCCGCCACCCCACAACGGGCCTGCTGACTTCGTCGTCGGGCTCGGCGTCCGGATCCGGGTCGGTGAACCACGCCTTGAACTGCAGCTGTGTATGCATCCCGCCATCCTCGCGGTGATCTTCGCGCCCTGTCTGGCGTACGCCGAATGGGCGGCTACGGCTCCCGGCCGGCGCGATATCGTGGAGCGCCCGATGACCGCTGATTTTCATGATCTGGCAGGAGTGCCCAGCGTGGCCGACGACCCCATCGCGCAGAGCGAGATCGCTGCTCTCACCCGCCGCTTCGAGCAGGGGCATGAGACGACGGAACGCGAGTTCGGGATCGTCAAATCAGATCTCACCGCGGTCCGGCTCCAGGTAGGCAACCTTGACCAGAAGGTGAGCAATCTGGACGAGAAGGTTAGCCAGCTCACCGAGGATGTGCGCGGCCTGAACGACAAGCTCGACCGCAACCAGGCCCAGATCGTCGAGTTGCTGTCGGCCTTGGTCGGCAAGAACCCGAACGAAAGCTGATCACTCGGCGGCACAGGCCGCCTCCTCGCGTCATCAAGGGCCAGGCCGCACTCCACAGAGAGGCTCAGCACGGCTCGGCCGAGGTCAGTGCCTGCCCTTGTCGCCCTCCGGGCGGGCATGCTGCCCGAGTTCCCGATCGCGCTTGGCGATCCGGTGCACGAGGTCCTGGGCGTTGTCGATGGAGATGCCCAGGGCCATGGCGATCTCGGCATTCGTAGCGCCCGCCCGTGCGGCCTGCAAGACGCCGTACCAATGGGTGTCGTGGTAGATGGACGTGCTCAGGGCAAGCACTGCCAGGGCATCTTCGACGTGGCCGGCATCTCGGTGACGGCTACGGTGCCGGGCCATACGCCACGTGTGTGCATACAGCCGCGCGGCCTTCCACACCAGCGGGATCCTGGCGGGCACCTGGCCCAGGCTCCGCACCGGACGAGCCGCCCACTGGGCGTACTGGTCACTCACAGTTCCACCGTACGCCCGGCCGGACAGACGCTCTGATCACAAACAGGTCTTACCGCCCTGCGCCCAGTCGTTCGCGCCGGGTGGTGACCAGGGTGGACCTTGAGGCGGAAGCGTTCCGCACCGGGCGGACGCTTGCGGAGCACAGCGAGCAGCTGGCAACGATCCGTGAGCAGTAGAGCAAGCGTTCGGGAACATCGACTCCCTCGCTGACGCCGTCGGCTCGCCGGGGGAGCGGTCGATCACCCAGCGTCTGGACACGATCGAGCGGGTGCTGTTCGCCCTCGCCCGTGCGCAGGGCATCGACCCCGACGCCGCCAGCTGACCCGGTCCGGCCTGGCGTGTCTACGTGCCGGTCGCGGGGAGGACGGGTGCCGTCCGAGCGCTGTAGGCGTCGATTGCTTGTTTCAGGCAGTCTGCGGTGAAGCCCGGTAGCCGGTTACTGAGCTTTTCGTAGCGAGCGTTGATCTTGCCTTTGTTGGGGCGTACGACTCCCACTTCCCGCAGCAGCGCACACAGGTCCCCTCCGATGGCATTCACGTTGTGTCCCAGCGCGGCTGCCAGGTCGCGCGACGCCATCTCCCTCTCCGGCGTGGTGGAAACGACAGCGTATGCGCGGACAAGGAGCGACGGAACGCCCTCCTGCTCGGTCCTCTCACGAGGCAAGGGGGCACTGGTGTTCCTGGCCTGGGCAGGGATCACGACTCCCGAGGGGGAGGGCGCCTGCTCAGGTGAGTGGTTCGAGGCGAGGGCCCCTGGAGGCGGGGCATCTTCCACGGTTGCCAGCAGACGGTTGAGGTCCTTCCAGGAGGTGCCCGTGCGGAGAGCCGCGTTAACGAGGTCGCCGATTTTCTGGCTTGTCTCCTGTGTCCGGGCGAAGAGTTCGCGCGCCCTGCGCGACATGCTGTTGTGCTCGTCGATGCAGCGAGCCAGCTCGGCGAGCTGACGGGTGTCTTCCATGCCTACCAAACGACCAGAACACCGCTGAAGATGCGCGGTCGGCATCCCTCGATCAGCCAGTCGGCGGCCGTGCCGACCGTTCCCGCTCTGCGTCCCGCGCAGGTGGTCCTGACGGGCGGTGACCAGGCCGCGCCAGCGCTGCTGTACGGTGTGCGCGTCGTCGAGCCACTGGATGGCGCTGCCGGCCCGGTGGTGGAGGCGATGGCGCTCCAGGCCCTGGCAGGGCAGTGCGCCCTCGTCGCCGTCGGCCCGGCCGGCGCCGCTCTGGCGCAGCTGCTCGGCCCGTTCCGCACCGCCCACGATCGCTTCCCCGGGGTGCCGGGGCTGCGGGAGTTGCTGGATGGCGCACCGCAGGCCCTGGACACCCTCCGCGCCGCCCTGACCGCCCAGGACACCCCGGAATCCGCCTCCGCGCTCCGCGAACTCGATGTCCGTGCGCGGCAGGCAGGACGCCCGGACGACGTGGCCGGACACCTGGCCGACCGCATCGCGCGCCTGGACCGCCCCGCCTTTGCCTCCTTCTTCAACCCCGCCGGCGGCACCCACCAGGTCTCGCTGCGCGCCCTGGACCGCCCCCTGCGGATCCGGATCGATCTGCCCGACCGCGGCCACGTCGAAGCCTCACGCATCATGGCCCGGCTGATCCTGGCGCAGTTCACCGAAAGCGCGGCAGCCCGCACCGGCAACAGCCCGCCGTTCGCCTGCCTCGTCCTGGCCGACGCCGCGCAGACCATCACCGCGGACGCCCTGCGCGGCCTCCAGCGCCTCCGCTCCGCCAACGCCGACGCCGTCCTGACCCTGCGCTCCCTCGAGGACGTACCGCCCGCACTCCGCGGCTCGCTGCTCGGCGCGGTCGGATGCCGCATGGCCTTCGCCGGCGTCACCACCTGGGACGGGACGCCGTTCGCCGAAGTGTGGGGCAAGGAATGGGTGGAGACCCGCGACGTGATCGACCGGCAGATCATCGCCGAAGGAGCCGGCATGAAGGCCATGCACCTATTCCGCCAGGCGGTGACCGGCAAGGCCGTCACCGTGCGCACCGTGGAGCGTGAGTGCTGGTCCGCCTCCGACCGCCGTCCTCAGCCGGGTTTGGGCGCGGCGCTCTGGGCGCGGCGTTTGATGTTGACGGCGGCGCCAGTGTCGGCGTGCGTCGTGTGCCGGCAGCGGGTGCAGACGAACAGACTGCGGGTGCGGCGGCTCTTGGCATCAGTGTGGCCGCACCGGTTGCAGGTCTGCGAGGTGTAGGCGGGGTTCACCACAGAGACGGTGGTGCCGTGCCAGGGCGCCTTGTACTCGATCTGGCGGCGGATCTCCCCGAAGCCGACGTCGAGAATTGCACGGTTCAGCCCGGCCTTGGCCACCACGTTCCGCCCCGGCGCTTCCACACTGCCCCGAGCGGAACTGGTCATGTTCCGCACCCGGAGATCCTCCAGTACGACCTGCGCGTACTGGGTCACCAGGCGCTTGGTCAGCAGATGCTGTGTGGAGGAGCGGCGCGCGGCGACCAGACCCTGCAGGCGCGCGACCTGGTCCCGCGCCTCCTTCCACCCCTTCGACTGCCGGTGAGCCGGAACACCCCTGACATGACGCCGGGACATGCGCCGCTGCCACTTACGCAACTGCCGCCGCGCGTTGTCCAGATGACGCGGGTTCGCGAACAGCTGGACCTTGTCATCACCGATCACCAACGGGTCCGAGGTCGCGGCGAACACCGCCACGCCCAGATCCACTCCCACCGTTCCCGCCTCCCGCTGCCGCCGCGTCGCCCGCACCGCCGGCGGAGCGGGCAAGCGGACGTTGAACGCCGCGAACCACCGGTGACCCTCCCGAGCGACCGTCACGGACTTCGCCACCCCTCCCCGGGCCAGCAACCGTGCCAGGCGCCGCGCCGGACGGTGCAGCCGCACCACGAAGGAACGCTGCCCGTGCGGGTCGCGCTCCCCGCCGATCCGCACGTGCCGCAGATCCTCCGACACCAGCCGCACACTGAACATCCGAAACGAATCCCGGCACCGACCGCGCCGCTTGGGCCGCGGGTAACCGACCGGGCCAGCGCCCCGCCGTGAAGCGCTCTTCCAGTTCGCGAAGGCCTTGTCGGCATCGCGGAACGCCTGCTGGCACACGATCGCGTTCACCCCCTTCCACCACGGATACAGGGAGTGCGGCTCTTCGCCTACGCGGCAGGGGCCGGGCAGCGGCCGCTCACGGACGGCGAGGAAGACCCGTTGGATGTCCGGCTGGGACGGCATGTGAACCCGCGGTGCCCGCTTGGCTGCCTCAGCTGACGTGAGGCCCTGCGCCAGGAGCAGATCCCGTCCGTGGCTCCAGCGCTGCTGAGCGGCGTGTTTGATCCCGAAAGCGAAATTGAAACTGCAGCGCGACGCATCGGCGTAGCGGTGCAGGATCAGTCTCTGTTCAGGGGTGGGGTCCAGTGCCTCACGGACCACGACGGTGACGGTGTTCTCGGTCATGGTGCGTAGCTTCACACCCGGCACTGACAATGAATGCCCGGGAAAATGGCATACGCGTCGATACGAACTGTTTCCGTCAGGTGTGTGTAGATTTGTGGCTGCTCGCCGACACGGGCGAGCTCGGCCCCCGGACGGGGGAGTAGAACGCTCGTGGACTGCACCAGCCTTACGGCAAGGGCAGGCAGCCCCTCCCCGCTACGCGATGAGGAAGGAAGCGAGAAGCCCCGCCCTATGGCAGGGCAGCGCGGCCGGGAAACCGAGCCGCCCGTCCCAACTACCGCGTGGATAGGTACGATAAGGAACGTTTGCCGGAATCTGTGAAAGTGGTCTGAAACTGCAAAGCGTTAGCGCCCGCATGCAGGTCAGCGACTGTACGGCCCGCACGCGCAGGGACGGTCCCCAACAGGGCGGGCTGGGATCGGGTACGGCCCGCACGCGCAGGGACGGTCCCCAACAGCCTTTCCTTGGGCGGGCTGGGATCGGGTACGGCCCGCACGCGCAGGGACGGTCCCCTGTGGACCAAGGCGTACAAGGCCCACCAAGCGTACGGCCCGCACGCGCAGGGACGGTCCCGAGATGATCGGGAGGTCGCACGGGGCAGGTCGTACGGCCCGCACGCGCAGGGACGGTCCCCTCCCGCCAGCAAGCAGGGGGGGGTGGGTCCGGGGCCTCACGTACGGCCCGCACGTGCAGGGACGGTCCCCTCAGTCAGCACATCGACGGGGTGGTGTGCAGCTGTACGGCCCGCATGTGCAGGGACGGTCCCATCCTCGTGAGTACGGCCGGGCACCAGGAGTACGGCCCGCACGTGCAGGGACGGTCCCGGTGCTCTGATCGCCATAGCCAAGCTCGCGAAGTACGGCCCGCACGTGCAGGGACGGTCCCATGATGCGCTGGATGCTCCTTGCACCGTCCGCGTACGACCCGCACGTGCAGGGACGGTCCCTACGTGACGCAGGAACACCCACCTGGTGAGCCATGCCTAGTACGGTCCGCACGCGCAGAGACGGTCCCAGCTGGAGCTGAACTTGATGGGCCCCGAATCCACAGAGCGGCCGCATCTCCTTACCGCCCGGCATGAAGGCGTTCGCGCCGGGCGGTGACCAGGGTGTGCCAGCGGTTGCGGGTGGTGTGCTCGCCGTCGAGCCACCGGGCCTGGGCGCCGGCCTCTGCGGGCAGGGGTCGGTCGGCCATGAAGTGGGCGATGTCGGCGTAGTAGGCGTAGTCGCCGCTGCTGGTCAGTTCGCGCAGCTGGATGGTGGCGGCGGTCAGTTCGTCGGTGGCGTCCAGGACGGCGTAGTGGAAGCACAGGGCGAGTTGGAGGGTCGCTTCCTGTGAGGCCAGTCCGGCGACGTGGATCTGTGTGCGCAGTAGGTGGGTGCGGTCGGCGATGTCCGTGCTGCTGCCGGCGTCGCGGACGAGTGCTGCGATCTGGGTGGTCAGGGTGGTGGCGCGCAGATCGAGGCCGGCCAGAAGCTGCTGGGCGAGCTCAATCTCGTCGTCGGCCTGGCCGGGGTCGGTGAACGCTATGGCGAAGGCTCGCTGGGCTTGTGAGGTGGCCTGCTCGCCGGCCACCCCGTGCTGCTCGGCCTCGATCCGGGCAGCCTCGTATTCGGCGGCCGCGCGGGCGGTGTCACCGTGGGGCCACCAGATGTCTCCCAGCACGCGGTGGTGGCGGCCTGCCCAGCCGAGCGTGCTGGCGGTGGCAAGGGCGGTGGGGAAGTCGCCGGCGAGCCTGGCGAGGTGCGCCAGGCCGCGTTGGGCCGCGGGGGCGAGTCGGCCGCCGCCACCGGCGACGCGTTGCATGCCGTGGCGGGAGTCGTCGGACCGGCCGAGGTCGCGTTGGGCCTTGGCCAGGTAGTAGACGGCCATCTCCTGCAGCTCCGCGGGCAGCAAGCCGGCCTGGACGACCGCGGTGAGCCGGTCGGCGGTGCGCTCGCGGTGCTCGTGCTGGCGGCGGGCGAGCGTGCTGAGCAGCTCTACCAGTGCGTCGGCCGCCGTGGGCTCGCCGTCGAAGTTCTGCCGGGCGGGTGGAGCGATGGGTTCCCACACGGAGTCGCTGACGTACGTCCAGGCGGCATCGGTGAGCCAGCCCAGGTCGAGACCGAAGTCCCGGGCCAGGGCGAGGCCCTGGCGCAGGCATCCGACAAGCAGGAGCCGGCCCGGCGCGGTGCTGGTGGTCCATTGCGCGCCGAGCGCGGCCAGGGCGCGTTCGGCGGCCTGCTGCCAGTCACGCGGACTCCAGCGGTCGTCGGCCTGATCATCGGCGTTGCGGACGGTGGAGCGGATCAGACCGTGCAGGTGGTACGGCCACAGCCCGAAGGGGTGCTCGCGGACGAACGGTCGCTCGATCAGGCGCCTGGCCGGCGCTTCGTGCTGCATGCCGGCGGTCTGGGTGGCGAGGGGGATGTCGAAGGCGTCCAGGAGCGCGACGGAACGCAGGACGTGCCGCTCGTCCGGGGTGAGGTCGGAGAGGGTCCGGGCGATCAGGGCGGGGAAGGCGTGGTCGAAGTCGGCCGGCTGCGGTCCGTGGCCCGTGCGGCGGATCTCCAAAAACCGCATCACCGACAGGTCGAGATAGAGCGGCAGACCATGAGAGCGGTCCGTGATGACGCGACGGACGTCTTCGCTGATGAGAGGCTGGCCGTCCCGGGCGAGGCGACGGGCGAGGTAGTCGTCGCAGTCCTCGGGCGAGAAGTCACCGATCAGCACCTGCCGCCTGCCTCCCCGGGACGCAGCAGACGCAGTGGGCGGGACGACGGTGGAGGTCGCCAGCCCAGGCCAGGCCGTCGGCCCGGTGTAGTCGAGCTGGCCCTGGAGGGCGGGGTTGGCCCACTGCAGGCGGGATCGGCCCGTGATGATGAAGAACGCGGCGGGCATCAGCCACACCACGCGCTGGAGCAGCCGCTCCATGTCCCGGTGGGTACGGTCCCCGACGTCCTCGAAGGTGTCCAGCAGGATCACCGGCGTGACCTTCTTGTCGCCCGGGAGCTGGGCGAGCTCCCACGCCAGCAGGTGCGGATAGAAGCTGAGCGTGTCCAGGTCAGGTTCGGCCTCCAGCAGGTCGGCGAGCCGCGCGCAGCCGGCGAGGGCGCGGACGGTCTGCCGGCGCTCCCGCAGCGCCCGCACGAGGGAGCCGGTCACCTGGCCGACCGCGGTGCCGACGGTTCCCGGTAGCAGCAGCGCCTGCGCGACGTCGCCGAGCGCGGACTGCATCTGCTGCGGCAGAGCCTTCCCGAACCGGCTCGCCAGGCCGCCGCGGCGCAGATACTCCTCCAGCGGCTCGCCGGGATGCTGGTGCTCCCAGTACCGGCGCAGCGCCACGTCGAAGGCGGGCAAGGGCCGGCCGAGCTCGGCGAGCGCGGCCCGGATGGTGAGGATGATCTGCTCGAAGTCGGTGCCGGCGGAGCGGGAGAGGTCGATCCGTACCGGCAGGATCCGCTCGCCGGACCAGGCCGGGGCGCCCCACTGTGCGGGCCGGTGGCTGGCGTCGGCGAGCGCGGCCTCCAGTTTGCGCGACAGCGTCGTCTTGCCGATGCCGCCGACGCCGTGGAACACCAGCACGTTGTCGCGAGGCGCTTCAAGGTCCTCGACGTCGAAGGCGGGGTCGGCGGTGTGCCGTAGGTGTGCGGCGAGTGCGGCCGCGACCAGGTCCCACTGCGTATGACGGTTGGTGAATGCCTCTGCTGTCGTCAGGCCGCGGTCGTTGGTGCTGAACAGCGCCCGCAGATCTCGTCCCGCCACCTTCATCCCCCCGGTAAATGATCAACCCGGCCCAACCTACGCCCCGCGGCGGGCCTTTGGACAAGGATCCCTTGTGCGGCGAGGCCGCCGCAGCAGGGCTTCCCGCCTTTCCCGCTGCGCGGCCGGTCAGGCGGCTGTCGTGCTGGTCAGGCCGCGGGACAATGGCGAGTTCCCTATTCCAAGGAGGGTGGTCGCTGTGTCCGACCCCAACGTCCCTGATTTCTCCGCGCTGGAGGGAGGTGAGGAGCAGCAGGCGTTCGATGCCGTCCGTGCGGTGGTGAGCTGGTACACCGCCCAGATCGCCGCCGAGCACCGGGCGCCGGTGTCAGATGAGGCGCGTATGGAGGAGCTCAAGGCCGCCCGGCAGGCCGCTCTCGATGACCAGGCGCAGCTGGCGACCGCCGATCCGGAGGAGGCGGCCCGCGTTGCGGCCGTCTATGCGGCCCGGCTCAAGGAGCTGACCAAGCCGTAGCCGGAGGTCTGGCGGGGGAGCGGCAGTGGCCACAGCGGCGGGTGCGGCCGGTCGATCCGGGCCGGCTGCAGCCCGGCGGGCATCAGTGGCCGGGCGAGGGCGACGATCTCGTCCAGCTCACGGCGGTGCTGCGGCAGTGCCTTGCGCAGCGCCGCGTGCAGGGTGAGGACATGGGTGGCCTCCTGCTCGGTGTACGGCCGCTGCCGCTCTGCCGCCAGCGCCCATACCGCTCGCCGTCCACTGCCTTGCTCCTGGCGCAGCAGCGCCTGGCCGTCCCGGCGGATCACCGTCACGGCTGTGATCGCCGGATGGGAGGCGGCGAGCTCGACAACATCGGGGACTGCAGCGAAGCACCGGTCGTGACCGGCCTTGGTGGTGAACCGGGCCGGGATGCCGAGCTGCTGGGCGCGGGCGTAGCGCAGCGCGGTCGCCAGACGGCTGTCGGCCTCCCTGGCGGCCACGACCACGACCTCAACGGGGTAGCCGTCGGTCGCGAACGGCAGCGCGCTGGCCAGGAATTCCTCCGCGCTGCCGGGCGCGGCCTCAAGAAGTGCATCGCCGCGCCGGGCGCGCACAGTTGCCTCACCCCTGGCGTACCAGGCGCGATAGTCGGCGCGGATCGCCGCGCCCGCACCGCGGGGATCATCCTGGAGCAGCTGCAGGTAGTCGGGGTGGGCGGTTTTGAAGTCGTCGCCGACCAGCCGCGTCGTCCCTGGCCGCATTGCCCGATGCACCATGGTGGCGAGCGCGGCCTTGTTTGCCCCGGGCTGCCCGATCACGTACACCGCTCGCGGATCCGTCCGGGGCACGATGCCTCCGAGGAGCGGCGGCGCGATCAGCTCGTCGTAGATCCACTGGTGCTCCGCCTGGGACAGCCGGTGATAGTCGACCCCGGGCGGCTCCCGTCTGGGCTGCGCGATGCGGCGGACCGGTTCGGCCAGCGCGGCGGCGCGCTCGGCATCCCGCTGTACGGCCAGGCGCCGGTCCTCACACTCGACTTCGCGGTGCAGACGCTGGTCGGTGCGCGCCAGGTCCCGGCGGAAGACAGCCGTCTCCCGGGCAGACCATGGCCGCCCTCTGTCGTCAGCCACCGCCTGGTCGGCCGCGGGTTTCCGCCGCCACGAGCCGTCAATGAGCTCGTTGTCGTAGAGCACTGTGCCGTCCCGCCGGACGACGGTAATGCGGTCGACCAACTGCTCGGCCTCGATGACCGCCAGGGTCTGCAGCATCTCTTTCGCGCACGTGTCGTGGTTCGTCCAGGACACATAACGGTGTTCCGTCAGGAAGCGGTCCAGGGTCCCGAGCTGACTCCAGGCTTCCGCGGTCGATACCGCCACCAGCTCCAGCCGGCAGCCGGACCCTCGGTACGCGGCCGCCGACGCACGGAACTCGTCAGCATCGGCGAGCGCGGACTCGACCACCGCGTCGAACCCGCCGGACCGGACGCGCTCCTCAACAGCGGCCTGACAGCGCCGCGTATCGGGCCGGACCAGGGCCCCCGCCGTGCGGACGTCAGCGGCCAGCAGCTTGGCGTAGCGCGGATGCACGGCCTTGTAGAAGTCGCGGCACACTCGCACGGCGCCGCCGCGACGGTCCAGCGCCGCCTGGACGAGATCCGCGACCTCGGTTTTCCCGGCACCCGGCTGGCCGCCGACGATGACGACAACCGGCCGTTCCTGGCGCACAGCGCCCTTGGTGGCAGCCGGAAGGATCACCTGCTGCAACGCGTCGAGGCTCTCCTGTTCGGACAGCAAGTCCGGCACCGCCACTGCCCCTCCTGATGGTCTCTGTGCCGCTCAGTGCGACGGCAAGATCACTCTACCAGAATTCTCCGAGCGGGTTAAAGAATTAGGTTAAATCTCAGGGCAAGTACTGCTAGTGTTCGGGATGGAGGTAGACACACATGGCAACTGAGGAAGAGCTGTTCGCATCGGTCGACGCCCTGCTGGAGGAGGAGCCGCAGCTCCCGCCCCCGGCGGAGCGGGCCCGGCTGCGCGAGGCCGCCGGCATCACCCAGGCCCGCCTCGCGCTCGCGCTCAAGACATCGACGCAGAGCGTCAAGAACTGGGAGAACGGCCGGAGCGAACCGAAGGAGCCGCGCCTGACGGCGTACCAGCGGCTCCTGAAGGGCTGGGCGGCGAAGCACCCCGCGCACGGCGCCCCGGTCGCCGCACCGCAGCCGGCGGTGCCGGACACGTTCACCGGCCCGGCCGCGCCCCAGGCCGCCGAGCCGGAGAGCGCCGCACCGGTCGAGGCCCCCGCCGCCCCGGCCGTCTCGGAGCGCCCCGCCCGTCCGGCCGCGCGCCCGGCGACGTCGTCGCGACGTCCGGCGGCGAAGAAGGCGGCGAAGCCTGCGACCGATCCGCGTTTCCCGCACGGTCCGCTCGCCGTGCTGGACGGTGACGGCTCTGCGTACGGCGTGGACGGGCTGGTGCTGGACTGCCCGGCGACCACGGTGGTGGAGCTGGTGGAGTGGACGCTCAAGGAGTCCGGCCTCGGCGCCGCGAAACTCAACCGCCACGGCAAGGACAGCGATCCGCTGATCGTGCTCACGGCCGCGGCCGCGGTGAAGTTCGGGCTGCCCGAGCGCCTGGAAGGTTTTCAGGAGCGCCGCTCCCTGCGCCTGGACGAGGACCACCCGGTCGTCAAGCAGATCACCAAGGCGAAGTGGCAGCTCACCCAGCGCGGGTTCGGCCCGTGGGCGCGCATCTACCGCAAGGCCACCGGAAGTCAGCGGCAGTGCGTGCAACTCGCGCTCCTGTCGTGGGACGCCCTCGACTCCCGCTCCTGGCCCGGCGTATCGGAGATGGCGCCGGCCGACGTCGCCCGCGTCCTCGGCATCTACGCCCAGCGGGTCATCACCCCGCGCGGCGGCACGGCCGTCAACGGCCTGGAGCTGATGACCGCGCTGCGCCCGCCCACCCGGCCGGTGCGCGATGAGGAGACCGGCAACTGGGTGAGTGGCCACAACCCCGGCTCGCTGGGCCCGGCGCCGATGGACCCGGCGCCGCCGGAGGGCCAGCCCGAGCACCCCGCGATCTACCACTCCGGGTGGAAGGGCGGCTTCCTGCACGAGGAGGCGTACCAGTGGGTGCGGGGTGTGGACACGCTCACCGATGAGGAGTGCCTGCTGCCCTACGCGGTGGGCCTGGACCTGAACACCGCGTTCCTCGCGGCCGCCGCGCGCCTGACGGTCGGTCTGTCGGAGCCGGTGCACTTCGTGAACCCGCCGTTCAACCCCAAGGTGCCCGGCTCGTGGCTGGTCGACCTGTCCGGCATCGAGCTGGACCCGCGCCTGCCCAGCCCGTTCACGCCGACCGGCGAGCGCCCGACCGGCCCGGCCTGGTACCAGACACACACCGTCGCCTACGCCCAGGAGCTCGGCTACAACGTGGCTCCGCTGGAGGCGTACCTGCGGCGGGAGACCGGGGCGTACCTGGACCCGTGGCACGACCGGCTCAAGACCGCCTACGTCGACACCCTCGCCGACCTCGGCGTCACCAAGGACCTCACCGACGCGGAGTTCCTGGCGGCGATGGAGCAGCACAAGCAGGTCGACCCGGCGATGGCCGCCGTGCTGGCCGCGATCAAAGGCACCGTCAAGGGCGGCATCGGGAAGCTGTTCGAGAACCCGCAGGGCAAGGGCTACAAGGACGGCGACCCGTGGCCGGCCATGCAGCGCCCGACCTGGCGCCCGGACATCCGCGCCGCCGTCATCTCCAAGGCCCGGGTCAACATGCACCGCAAGATGCTGAACATGTCCCGGATGACGGGCCTGTTCCCGCTCGCCGTGCTGTCCGACTGCGTCGTCTACCCCTCGCCCGGCAGCTCGCCGCTGGACTTCCTGCCGTACGCCGCCTCCGGCAAGCCGCAACCGGGCGGGTTCCGCCTCGGCCCCACGCCGGGCCTGGCCAAGCTGGAAGGTGTCCAGGAGATGTCCTGGGCGGTCGACCTCATGGAGCAGGGCCTCAACCCGGCCCGCCACATCAAGGGCGGCGACGCCGTCCTCGAGGACGGCGAGTAGGCCGCGCCCCCGCACCGGCTCGTCCGCTGCTTATGGCGGATCCGCCATAAGCAGCCGCAACACCAATATTTCTGAAGGGAGTTGAGCACCATCGTGGGAGAGATCGAGGACGCCATCGAGCGGGCCGACCGGGAGTCGTTCACCCGGGAGCCGCCCAAGACCGTCAAGGGCCAGATCGGCTACCTGCTCAAGCAGCTCAAGACCACGCGGGCCGTCGCGCAGGAACTGGGCGTGAGCCAGCGGTCGGTGGAGCGCTACCGCAAGGGCGACCGCAAGCACCCGCCCAAGGCCATCGCCACGAAGATCGACGCCGCCGTTCGGCAGCGCTGGCAGCCGCAGGTCCGCAAGCGCCGGCAGCGCCAGGCCGCGGCCACCGGCGGCATCACGGTCGAGACGAGGGCCCGCTTCGGCTACACCGCGCCGGTCGGCACGACCGACGACGGCCGCTTCCGGCGACTGACCGTGCACCTCCCCGCGGAGTACGCCCAGCGCCTGTTCGACGCCCGCGAGGCCGGGTCCAGCGACCAGGACATGCGCCAAATCATCGCCGACGGATTTAAAGAAGTGTATTTCCAGGACGGGGGCGGCCGCGCTATGGGACTCTCGGACGTGGAAATCAACGACATTGATTACCTCGACCTGGACTACTGAAAAGGACCGAAAGCATGACCACGGAAATCACGGCCATCGACCGCGACAAGGACCACCTGATCGACGCCGACCGCGACGCCGTCCGCATCGCCGACGCGCTGCGGAACAGCCCGCACATCCTCAGCGCCCACGCCGAGCCGGGCGACGACACGGTCACCTTCGCCACGCTCTCCGGCGCCGGCTACGCCCTCACCCTGCGGGACGCGGAGCCGACCACCGACGACATCCTGCCCGGGCCGGTGCTCACCGAGACCGTCGCCGCAGCGATCCTCAACCACCCGGACTTCTGCGTAGCCACCCCGGACTACCCGCACGAGGACGCCATCACCGTCCAGACTCGCAGCGGCGACCGCTACCTCCTGGACCTGGACGTCGACCTCGACGCCAGCCACGGGGACCTGCCGGCCCCGGCCGAAGACGTCTCCTGCGCCGCCGACCGGCTGCTCACCAGCAACCCCGACGGCCGTGACCGGGCCGTGGCCGAGCTCCTCAACTACCTCGCCACCACATGGGAGAAGCAGGACGCGCCGCTGCGCCAGCACGCACAGGCCATCACCCGCAGCCTGCGATCCTGACCGACTGGGCATCGACATCAAACGGGCGGTCCCCGGCATTGCAGCTGCCGGGGACCGCCCGTTCAGTGTCCCTCACCCACCGAAGCCGAGTACCGCGCCGTCCGCACCACTTCGACCCAAGGAGCTCAAATGCCTGGGTCGGGCCGTTCCGCGTCGCGGCCACGGCCGTATCCGCTGGTAGCCACCCGGGCGGCACGCGCGTTGCCAGCGCTTCCCGCCTGCGATGGCCGGAAAGGCCCACTGCCGCGACCGGCAGGTGATCGCTTACGCTCTGCGCCGCCGACACCCAGCCACCACCGCGGAGCACCAGTGAGCAGCCAGACCGAGACCGAGCCCACCACCGCCAGCAGCAGCGACGAGCAGCCCCCGAAGCACTCGTTGCACGACCTGGCGTCCGGCGATCTGAACGTCGTGTTCCTCATTGCTCTGGTAGGCGGCCTCGCGGCCCTGCTGTGCGCTGTCGTCTACCTCGGCTCCATGACCTACACCCTGGTGCACTACCGCTCCTGGGACGGACTCGCCGTGTGGGCAGCGCTGTTCGTCTCCCTGGTCTTCGCGGCCCTCGCGCTGCTGTCGAGCGCCCCGTTGCTCATCGCGCAGAACGAGGCGCGGTCCACCGTCGTCGGCCGCTGCCTCCTGTGGGGCACATGCCTGGCCCTGGCGGGCCTGCAGTTCACCGCCTCCGCCCTCGGCAACGCGTCCTTTGCCATGTCGGCGGTCATCGGCATGACGACCGTCGTGGGGGTGGCCTGCTTCGCGGAGCTGGCCGGCCACGGCCTCGCGGAGTCCTAGCACCCAGGGCTGTGAGGTATGAGGCTCACAGCCTGTTTCCCCAGGTGAACGGGGTGATCTGTGAGGGTGTGAGGGTGTGAGGTGGAGCTCGCGCCCCCTGCTCCCGCACGCCCTGGTGGTGCCCGCCGGCGCGGAGGACGATGGGGGCGTGGGCGAGCACACCGAGGACCTGGAGCACGGAGTCGAACCGGCGCGGCCGCCGCTCACCGCGGCCCGCGCCCGGGAGATGACGGCCCTGAGCTGTCTCGCACGCGAGACACCGACCCCGGCGCCGCGGCCGCGCACGACTGCGGCCTCTCCCAGCGGGCCCTGATCGCCGTCTCCGGCCGTACGGACATCGTCGCGGAGTTGATCACCCGCCGACTCGCCGTGCTCGCCCACAGTGGCCTCCAGGCCCTCGATGAGCCCACGGTGCGCGCCGTGGTCCGCCAGGCCGTCCGTGACGTCCGCACCGCGCCGCCCCCGGCGCCCGTCGAATCGCCGGCGGACCCCCGCCATCGCGCGCCGTCGTCGACGACCTGGCTGCGTGCTCGCATCAGCTCGGGGAGCTGATGCTCGAAGTCGCCCCCGCGTACCTGTCCGACACCGAGGCCGCCGACGTCCTGGCCGTGCTGTGCGACGAGATCGGCGAGACGGTCGAGAACGGCCTCGCTGCCCGGCGCTACGCCCTGACCCGGGACCGTCGGGCCCTGGCCGGGACGGTGCTGTAGCCGCTGCTGCTCGTCGTCCTGGTCGTGCCCGTGGTCTGCTGCACGCCGGGTTCCGGGGTGCAGCGCAGCATTTGCATGGGCCAGGCGGGACAAGGGTGCTGCTCGTGCAGCAGGCCAAAAGATCTATGCAGCGGCTGCATGCAGCACGACGCGGTGCAGCACGGTGCCGGGCCGCGAGCGGGCCGGGCCATCGTGCTGCAGCGTGGCGGCCGGGAACGACGACGGCGCCCTCCCGGTAGGGGTGGGCGCCGTGGCAGTGGCGGGGCAGGAGTCGCGGTTCATCCGGCCAGTCGCAGGGAGGGCGGTGCGTCCGGCAGCGGGGCGTCCTCGCCCCCGTCTGGGTCCGGGTCGAAGTCTGTCCCGATGCGGGCGTCGCGGGCGCGCGGCGGGCGGATGTCGCCGGTCGGGA